>NZ_JBEXCV010000146.1:0-22287 GCF_040605455.1 Embleya sp. NPDC005575
GCGGCGATCTCCTGGTTGGTGCGACCCCTCGCGATGGCCCGGATCACCTCCGTCTCGCGGGCCGAGAGCGGCTGGGCGCGGTCGGATTCGAGTGCGGGCCCGGTCCGTGCCGACGCGCGGCCCGCGCTCGGGTTGCCTGCTGCCGGCTCGCCGACTACCAGCGGCGTTCGCGCCACTCGGTCAGGGCGGGGCGCTCGGCGCCCAGGGTCGTGTCGTTGCCGTGGCCCGGGTAGACCCAGGTCTCGTCCGGGAGCGGATCGAAGAGCTTGTGTTCGACGTCGTCGATCAGCCGATCGAACGCGGCCGGATCGCCGAAGGTGTTGCCCACCCCGCCGGGGAACAGGCAGTCTCCGGTGAACAGGTGCGGGTGACCCTTGGGGTCGTCGTACAGCAGCGCGATGCTGCCCTCGGTGTGGCCCACCAGGTGGATGGCCCGCAGTTCGATCGCGCCGAAGGCGATCGTGTCGCCGTCGTCCACGAGTACGTCGGTGGGCACCGGGACGGCCTCGGCGTCGGCGCGCCCGGCCACGGTGGTCGCGCCGGTGTGCGCGACCACCTCGGCGAGCGCCTGCCAGTGGTCCTGGTGTCGATGGGTGGTGATCACCTTCGCGAGGCCGCCGTCGCCCACCAGGGTGATCAGCGTGCTCGCGTCGTTGGCCGCGTCGATCAGCAACTGTTGATCGGTGGCGCGGCAGCGGAGCAGGTAGGCGTCATTGTCGTAGGGCCCGACGGCCACCTTGGTGATCATCAGATTGGCCAGCTCGCGCACAGCCGGGGCGCCGCCGACCTTCACGGATCCGTGATACGTCATACGGGCCATCCTCCCCGTCCGCGCCCCCTCTCGGCTACCGAGCGGCGGTGGCGGCGGCCACTTCCACCCGCTACATCCAAGCGGGCAGCGGTGGCAGGCGGCCGAACGGCTCGACGATCAGGCCGTCGCCGTTGGTCCGGCCGATCAGCCACGCGAGCAGCGACTGACGGCGACCGGAGACGACCGCGGCGGGAGCCACGCCCTCCGGGCCGATCAACTGCTCGCGGTGGGTGATGTCGTCGCGCAGCAGCAGCGGCGGGCAGTCCGGCCGGCCCCGGAAGGAGGCCGCGACCTCGTTCAGCTCGCGCTCGGTGTACTCGGTCGGCCAGTGCGCCGGCGTCCAGCCCGCGTCCAGGTCGACGTGGTGTATGTACAGCTCGCGCAGTCGCCTGCCCGGCAGCGTCGTGGCGGCGATCTCGCCCGCGTTGCGCGCGGTGACCTTGGCGCCCCACGCGGTCGGCGTCATCGCGGTGAACGCCTGGGCGAACCGGCCGGACGCGTCGTACAGGTCGGTGAGCTGCTCCTGCGCCGGCCGACCGGCGCCCTCCTCGATGGCCCGATCGCGGGCGTCCCCCGGCGGGTACATCGGCGTCGGGATCCCGGTGCGGGCCCAGTTCAGCAGGTTGGTCAGGGCGTCCGCGTTGCGCGCGAGGTGGGTCAGCACATGGCCCCTGGTCCACCCGGGCAACAACGACGGACCGGCCAGGTGCTCGGACGTCAGCCGTTCCGCGCTCGCCAATACCTGCGCGGTCGCGTCGTTGATCTCCGCGAGCAGTGCGGCGGGGTCGAACCCGTCCGTGGTCACGCATACCTCCCCCGGATCGCCCCCGCCGCCGTTGCGCGGGACGAGACGGGTCCCGGTGCGGCGAGGTCTTGGGGTTTCACCTTAGTGGCGTGCGCCGGCCCGAGTGCTCGGGCCGAAGCTTCACACGATCGAGTGAAGAGTGGCCGCAGGAAGTTTTGTTCGAATGAATGTGCGATAGCCTGGCGGTTCAAAGGGGAACAAAAACCTGCCCTTGGCTGCTTACGATGGCGCGAGGCACGGCTTCGATCGGCATCGTCCCGGTCAACACCGCCTCGATCCGCACTGTCGACGCGTACCGATCAGCTCGACACCATTCAGCCGCAGCGGCATGTCGTCGAAGGGTTTCGATTCTCAAGTGGCCGACCGTCTCATCGTCCGTGGCGCGCGCGAGCACAACCTCAAGGACGTCTCCCTCGACCTACCGCGCGACGCGCTCATCGTCTTTACCGGCCTGTCCGGCTCCGGCAAGTCCTCGCTCGCGTTCGACACGATCTTCGCGGAGGGACAGCGCCGCTACGTCGAGTCGCTGTCGTCCTACGCGCGCCAGTTCCTCGGGCAGATGGACAAGCCCGATGTCGACTTCATCGAGGGTCTGTCGCCCGCGGTCTCGATCGACCAGAAGTCGACGAACCGCAACCCGCGCTCCACGGTCGGCACGATCACCGAGGTCTACGACTACCTGCGCCTGCTCTACGCCCGGATCGGCCATCCGCACTGTCCGCAGTGCGCCCGCCCGATCGCCCGGCAGAGCCCGCAGCAGGTGGTCGACCGGGTGCTGGAACTGGAGGAGGGCACCCGCTTCCAGGTGCTCTCCCCGATCGTGCGCGAGCGCAAGGGCGAGTTCGTCGATCTGTTCGCCGAACTCCAGTCCAAGGGCTACAGCCGGGCCCGGGTGGACGGTGCGGTAATCCAGCTGACCGATCCGCCCAAGCTCAAGAAGCAGGAGAAGCACACCATCGAGGTGGTCATCGACCGCCTGACCGTCAAGTCCTCGGCCAAGCGCCGACTGACCGACTCGGTGGAGACCGCGCTCTCGCTCGGCTCCGGCATGGTCGTCCTGGACTTCGTCGACCTGCCCGAGGACGACGCCAACCGCGAGCGGATGTTCTCCGAGCACCTCTACTGCCCGTACGACGACCTGTCGTTCGAGGAGCTGGAACCGCGCTCGTTCTCCTTCAACTCGCCGTTCGGCGCGTGCCCCGACTGCACCGGCATCGGCACCCGGATGGAGGTCGACCCGGAGCTGGTGGTGCCCGACGGGCAGAAGTCGCTGGACGAGGGCGCGCTCGCACCGTGGTCGAGCGGACACGCCTCGGAATACTTCGGCCGGCTGGTCTCCGCGCTCGCGGACGAGATGGGCTTTCGTACCGACATCGCCTGGGACGGGCTGCCGCAGCGGGCCAGGAAGGCGCTGCTGAACGGCCACAAGACGCAGATCCACGTCAAGTACAAAAACCGCTACGGGCGCGAGCGCTCCTACTACACGTCCTTCGAAGGCGCGCTGCCCTACATCGTGCGCCGGCACTCCGAGGCCGAGACCGACACCAGTCGCGAGCGCTTCGAGGGCTACATGCGCGAGGTGCCGTGCCCCACGTGTCACGGCGCCCGGCTCAAGCCGATCGTGCTCGCGGTGACCATCGCGGACAAGTCGATCGCCGACGTCGCGTCGATGTCGATCAGTGACTGCGCCGAGTTCCTCGGCCGGATCAAGCTGGTGGCGCGGGAGAAGAAGATCGCCGAGCGGGTGCTCAAGGAGGTCAACGAGCGGCTGAAGTTCCTGGTCGACGTCGGCCTGGACTACCTCTCGCTCAGCCGCGCCGCAGGCACCCTGTCCGGCGGCGAGGCGCAGCGCATCCGGCTCGCCACCCAGATCGGCTCCGGCCTGGTCGGCGTGCTGTACGTGCTCGACGAGCCGTCCATCGGCCTGCACCAGCGGGACAACCACCGGCTCATCGAGACCCTGGTCCGACTGCGCGACATGGGCAACACGCTGATCGTGGTCGAGCACGACGAGGACACCATCCGGATCGCCGACTGGGTCGTGGACATCGGTCCCGGCGCGGGCGAGCACGGCGGCGAGGTGGTGCACTCGGGCAGCTACAAGGAACTGCTCAAGAACAAGCGCTCGGCGACCGGCGACTACCTCTCCGGCCGCAAGTCGATCGCCACCCCGACCGAGCGCCGGGTGCCGGACAAGAAGCGGCGCCTGGTCGTGCACGGCGCCCGGGAGAACAACCTCCAGGACGTCGGCGTGGCCTTCCCGCTCGGCGTGTTCACCGCGGTCACCGGCGTGTCCGGCTCGGGGAAGTCGACCCTGGTCAACGACATCCTGTACACGCACCTGGCCCGCGAGCTCAACGGCGCGCGCCTGGTGCCGGGCCGGCACACCCGGATCACCGGGACCGAGCTGGTGGACAAGGTCGTGCACGTGGACCAGGGCCCGATCGGGCGCACCCCGCGCTCGAACCCGGCCACCTACACCGGCGTGTTCGACCACGTGCGCAAGCTGTTCGCGGAGACCACCGAGGCCAAGGTGCGCGGCTACCTCCCGGGCCGGTTCTCGTTCAACGTCAAGGGTGGCCGCTGCGAGAACTGCTCGGGTGACGGCACCATCAAGATCGAGATGAACTTCCTGCCGGACGTCTACGTGCCGTGCGAGGTCTGCCACGGCGCGCGGTACAACCGGGAGACCCTCGAGGTGCACTTCAAGGGCAAGAACATCTCCGAGGTGCTCGACATGCCGATCGAGGAAGGCTTGGCCTTCTTCGAGGCGGTCCCCGCGATCGCCCGCCACCTGCGCACGCTCAACGACGTCGGCCTGGGCTACGTGCGGCTCGGCCAGCCCGCGACCACGCTGTCCGGCGGCGAGGCGCAGCGCGTCAAGCTCGCCTCCGAACTGCAGCGCCGCTCCACCGGCAGGACGGTCTACGTGCTCGACGAGCCGACCACGGGTCTGCACTTCGAGGACATCCGTCGGCTGCTCGGCGTGCTGACCAGCCTGGTCGACAAGGGCAACACGGTGATCGTGATCGAGCACAACCTCGACGTGATCAAGACCGCCGACTGGGTGGTCGACCTGGGCCCCGAGGGCGGCAGCGGCGGCGGTCTGGTCGTGGCGGAGGGCACTCCCGAGGAGGTCGCCGAGGTGGCGGGCAGCCACACCGGCAAATTCCTGCAGAGCGTGTTGTACGACCGGCGGTGACGTGAGCGGCACCAAGGCCGGGCCGGGTGCGAGGATTGACCGGCCTCACGGTGGCGTGGCCCGTCCGGGCCACGCCACCGGCGTCACCGTTCACAAGGAGATCCCGCATGACCCCGCAGCAGCAGCCCCGGCCCGAGACCGCCTGCGATGGTGCGGCCGACCACGGACCGGACCGGCGCACCCTGCTGCGAGGGGCCGCGGTGGTCGGCGCGGTCGGCGCCGCCGGACTCGGCCTGACCTCGTGCACCGCGGAGAACCAGCCCGCGTCGCCGCACGAGAAGAAGCTGCTCGACGGGCCGGTCACGGTGGGTCGCTCCGAGGACGTGAAGGTCGGCAAGGGCAAGGTCTACACCGACACCTCGATCGTGGTGACCCAGCCCGCCAAGGACGATTACAAGGCGTTCGACGCCCGTTGTCCGCACCAGGGGTGTCTGGTCACCAAGGTCGACCAGGGTGTCATCCAGTGCCAGTGCCACGGCAGCCAGTTCTCGATGAACGACGGTTCCGTCGTCCGCCGACCCGCGAAGCACGGTCTGACGCCGCTGCCGGTCACTGTGACGAACGGCGAGATCGTGGTGGGTTGACTGCAAAAATCTGTCGGAGCCAGCACATAGGGTGGAGAAATGGACCCGTCGTCGTACCGGCCCGCGCCCGGCCAGATCCCGACGTCGCCCGGTGTATACCGGTTCAGCGACGAGCACGGGCGCGTGGTCTACGTCGGCAAGGCGAAGAACCTGCGCGCCCGGCTCTCGTCCTACTTCCAGGACCTGGCCAACCTGCACCCGCGCACCCAGAGCATGGTCACCACCGCCTCGGCGGTGGACTGGACCGTGGTCGGCACCGAGGTCGAGGCGCTCCAGCTGGAGTACTCCTGGATCAAGGAGTTCGACCCGCGCTTCAACGTCAAATACCGCGACGACAAGAGCTACCCCTCACTCGCGGTGACGCTCGACGAGGAGTTCCCGCGCGCCCAGGTGATGCGTGGCCCGCACCGCAAGGGTGTGCGCTACTTCGGGCCCTACGGGCACGCGTGGGCCATCCGCGAGACGCTCGACCTGCTGTTGCGGGTGTTCCCGGTGCGCACGTGCTCGGCCGGCGTGTTCAAGAACGCCCGCCAGGTCGGCCGTCCGTGCCTGCTCGGCTACATCGGCAAGTGCGCGGCGCCGTGCACCGGCAAGATCTCCGCCGAGGACCACCACGCGCTCGCCGAGGACTTCTGCGAGTTCATGGCCGGCCGCACCGGGCCCTACATCAAGCGCGTCGAGCGGGAGATGAAGCAGGCCGCGCAGGCGATGGAGTACGAGAAGGCGGCCCGGCTGCGGGACGACATAACGGCGCTCACCCGGGCCCTGGAGAAGAACGCGATCGTCTTCGGCGACGGCACCGACGCGGATGTGATCGCGCTGGCCGAAGACGAACTCGAGGTCGCCGTCCAGATTTTCCACGTCCGCGGCGGCCGGGTGCGCGGTCAGCGCGGCTGGGTCACCGAGCGGGTCGAGGACGTGGACACCGCCGACCTGGTCGAACACTTCCTTCAGCAGCTCTACGGCGAGCAGCGCGGCGAGGCCGTGCCGCGCGAGGTGCTGGTGCCGGCGCTGCCCGCGGACACCGCGGCGCTGACCCAGTGGTTGTGCGAGCTGCGCGGCGCCAAGGTGGAACTGCGGGTGCCGCAGCGCGGCGACAAGAAGTCGCTCCAGGAGACCGTGCAGCGCAACGCCGCTCAGGCGCTGAACCTGCACAAGCTGCGCCGGGCCGGCGATCTGACCGCCCGTTCGCTCGCCCTCCAGCAACTGGCCGAGGCGCTGGAGATGGACACCGCGCCGCTGCGCATCGAGTGCTTCGACATCTCGCATCTGCAGGGCACCGAGGTGGTCGCCTCGATGGTGGTCTTCGAGGACGGCCTGCCGCGCAAGAGCGAGTACCGGCGGTTCGCGATCAAAACCTTCGAGGGTCAGGACGACCCGAGAGCGATGCACGAGGTGCTCACCCGGCGGTTCCGGCGCTACAAGTCCGACCTCGCGCGCGACGCGGCCGCCGATGCGGCCGCAGCCGGCGCCGATGAGGCGGACGGTGCGGAGAACACCGGTCCGATCGACCCGGAGACCGGCCGGCCCAAGCGCTTCGCCTACCCGCCGCAGCTGATCGTGGTCGACGGCGGTCAACCCCAGGTCGCCGCCGCCGTGCGGGCCCTGGAGGAGGCCGGCGTGGTCGACGTCACCGTGTGCGGGCTGGCCAAGCGGCTCGAAGAGGTGTGGGTGCCCGGCGAGGACGACCCGGTCGTGCTCCCGCGCAGCAGCGGCGAGGCGCTGCTGATGCTCCAGCGGATCCGAGACGAGGCGCACCGCTTCGCGATCACCTACCACCGGTCCAAGCGGTCCAAGGCGATGACGGCCAGTGCCCTCGACGACGTTCCCGGACTGGGCGCGACCCGCCGCAAGGCGGTACTCGCCCACTTCGGCTCGCTCAAGCGGCTGCGCGCTGCCGGCATCGAGCAGATCACCGAGGTACCCGGCATCGGCCGGGCCACCGCGGTGGCGATCGTGGCGGCGCTCGCCACGCGGGCGCCCTCGGCACCGGCGGTGAACACCGCGACGGGCGAGATCATCGAAGACGACGCCGTCGTTGTAGTCGATGGGGCCGTCGAAGCCGACGAGGCGGTCCCGGTTGTACCCCCGAGGCAGGAACCAGCAGGAGGAAGCGTTGAACTCGCCCAGCCGTAGGTGCGGCACGCACCGGGGGGACGCATGAGTACCGAGATCACGAGCACGGCGGTCGAGGGCACTCCGGAGTTGGTGATCATCTCCGGCATGTCCGGCGCCGGTCGCAGCACCGCCGCCAAGGGCATGGAGGACCTCGGCTGGTTCGTGGTGGACAACCTGCCGCCGTCGCTGATTCCCGCGATGGTCGACCTCGGCGCCCGGACCCAGGGGGCGGTCGCGCGGATAGCGGTCGTCGTCGACGTGCGCGGCCGGACCTTCTTCGACGACCTGCGCTCGGCGCTGAGCGAGTTGGACGCGGCCGGCGTGGTGCGTCGGATCGTCTTTCTGGAGGCATCCGACGACGTCCTGGTGCGGCGCTTCGAGGGCGTGCGCCGGCCGCACCCGCTCCAGGGCGACGGGCGCATCCCGGACGGCATCGCCCGCGAGCGCGAACTGCTGCGCGAGCTGCGCGGCGAGGCCGACCTGGTGATCGACACCTCCGACATCAACGTGCACCAGCTGCGCGCGAGGATGGACGATCGGTTCGCCGGCTCCGGCGAGCCGCAGCTGCGCGCCACGGTGATGTCCTTCGGCTTCAAGTACGGCCTCCCGGTGGACGCCGACCTGGTCGTCGACTGCCGCTTCCTGCCCAACCCGCACTGGATCCCGGAGCTTCGCCCGCACACCGGCATGGACGAGGCGGTCAGCCGGTACGTGTTCGACCAGCCCGGCGCCAAGGAGTTCCTGGACCGGTACGCCGAGCTGCTGCACATCGTCACCGAGGGCTACCGCCGTGAGGGCAAGCGCTATGTGACGCTCGCGGTGGGCTGTACCGGTGGCAAGCACCGCAGCGTGGCGATGGCCGAACGCCTGGCCCGCCGGCTCACCGAGGACGGCCTGGACACCGTGCTCGTGCACCGCGACATGGGCAGGGAATGAGCGGCCCCAAGGTGGTCGCCTTGGGTGGCGGACACGGGCTCGCGGCCTCGCTGGCGGCTCTGCGTCGGCTCACCGACGACCTGACGGCGATCGTCACGGTCGCCGACGACGGCGGCTCCAGCGGGCGGCTGCGCAAGGACCTGGGCGTGTTGCCGCCCGGCGATCTGCGGATGGCGCTGGCCGCGCTGTGCGGCGACGACGAGTGGGGGGTGACCTGGAGTCGGGTCATCCAGCACCGGTTCCGCCGCGAGGGCGAGCTGAACGGGCACGCGGTCGGCAATCTGCTTCTGGTCGGCCTGTGGGAACTGATGGACGACCCGATCGCGGCCCTGGACTGGATGGGTCGGCTGCTCGGTGCGCACGGGCGGGTGCTGCCGATGTCGGCGGTCCCGCTGGACATCGAGGCGGACGTGGCCGGGCACGACCCGGCCCGGCCGGACGAGATGTCCGTCGTACGCGGGCAGGCGCAGGTCGCGGTGACCCCGGGCGACGTGCGCGGGATCCGGCTGCTGCCGGGTGACCCGCCCGCCGTGCCGGAGGCGGTCGCGGCGGTTCGTGACGCCGATTGGGTGGTTGTCGGACCCGGGTCGTGGTTCACCTCGGTGCTGCCCCACCTGCTCGTTCCCGAGTTGGCGACGGCCCTGGTGGAGACCAAGGCCAGGCGGCTGCTCGCGCTGAACCTGGCCCCGCAGCCGGGCGAGACGGCGGGGTTCTCGCCGCAGCAGCACCTGGAGGTGCTGGCCGCCCACGCTCCCGGACTGACCTTTGACATCGTCCTCGGCGACCGCGACCGTGTGGAGGACGTACCGGGCCTGGAACAGGCCACGGCGGCGCTCGGTGGACACGTGCACCTGGCCCCCGTTTCGGCGGTCGACGGCACCGCGCGACACGACCCCGAACGGTTGGCCGCAGCCTACGGCCGGATCTTCGTCGATCGTGAAAGGATCGCTCCATGGCGATGACGGCAGCAGTGAAGGACGAGCTCAGCCGCCTCCCGGTCACCCGGTCGTGCTGTCGCAAGGCGGAGGTCTCCGCGCTCTTGCGCTTCGCGGGCGGACTGCACATCGTGGGCGGGCGAATCGTCATCGAGGCGGAATTGGACACGGCGATGGCCGCGCGCCGCCTGCGCAAGGACATCCTGGAGGTCTACGGGCACAGCTCGGACCTGGTGGTGGTGGCCCCCGGCGGATTGCGGCGCGGCAGCCGCTACGTGGTGCGGGTCGCCGTCGGCGGCGACCAGTTGGCCAGGCAGACCGGGTTGCTGGACGCCCGCGGGCGTCCGGTGCGGGGCCTGCCGCCGCAGGTCGTCTCCGGTGCGACGTGTGACGCGGAGGCCGCCTGGCGCGGCGCGTTCCTGGCACACGGCTCGCTCACCGAGCCCGGCCGCTCCTCGGCCATGGAGGTGACCTGCCCCGGTTCGGAGGCGGCCCTCGCGCTGGTCGGCGCGGCCCGCCGGCTCGGCCTCGCGGCCAAGTCGCGCGAGGTGCGCGGCGTGGACCGGGTCGTGGTTCGCGACGGCGACGCGATCGGCGCGCTGCTTACCCGGCTCGGCGCGCACGAGAGCGTGCTGGCCTGGGAGGAGCGGCGAATGCGCCGCGAGGTGCGGGCCACCGCGAATCGGCTGGCCAACTTCGACGACGCGAACCTGCGCCGCTCGGCCCGCGCGGCCGTGGCGGCGGGCGCGCGCGTGCAGCGGGCCCTGGAGATCCTCGGCGAGGAGGTCCCGGAGCACCTGGCCGCAGCCGGCAAGCTGCGGCTCGACCACAAGCAGGCGTCCCTGGAGGAGTTGGGCGGGTTGGCCGAGCCACCGCTGACCAAGGACGCGGTCGCGGGTCGGATCCGGCGGTTGCTCGCGATGGCCGACAAGCGTGCCGGCGAGCTGGGCATGCCCGGCACGGACGCCGGCCTGTCGGTGGACATACTCGTGTCCTGATCAGTTTCCGGAGCAGGTGTGCGCAGCCCGAAAACCATTCGAAGGCGTCGAACCGCGAGACATAGGGTCTCCGGGTCGGCGCCTTCGTCCGTTGTCGGGGGAAGGCCGCGCACGCGAGGAAGGAATGACCGCAGTGGACATTCGCACGATCTGCGAGGACGACATCATCCCCTGGACCGACGCCGTCGGCATCGGATTTCTCCGAGTCCCGGACGGCGCCAAGGAGACCCGGGAGAAGCGGATCGAGCACTGGCGCGAACGGGCCGACTTCGACCGGACACGCGGCGCCTTCGACGGCGGTCGCTGTGTCGGGACCTTCCGCAGCTTCGCCACCGGTCTGACCGTGCCCGGCGGGGCGATAGTGCCGGCATCGGCGATCACCAACGTCACCGTCTCGCCGACCCACCGCCGGCAGGGCCTGCTCACCGAGCTGATGGGCCTGGATCTGGCGGACGCCGCCGCGCGCGGTGAGTCGCTGGCCATCCTGATCGCCGCCGAGTACCGGATTTACGGCCGGTTCGGCTTCGGCGTGGCCACCGAGTACCAGAAGTTCACCCTGGACACGCTGCGCACCGACTTCGTGCCGGACGCGCCGGTCGAGCCCGGTGCCCGGATCGAGCTGGCCGGCCCCGAGGAGGTGGTCGAGCTGGGTCCGCCGCTGCACGAGGAGTTCCGCCGACTGCGGGCGGGGGCTATCGAGCGCAGCACGTTGTGGTGGCAGATGTACACCGGGGTGGTCCAGCCGCCGATGAGTCCGACCCCGCCGCGCTTCCATGCGGTGTATCGCGATCCGTCGGGCAAGGTCGCCGGGCTGGTGAGCTACCGCACCGACGACCACTGGGACGAGTTCGTACCCAAGGTCACGCTGACCGTGGACTCGCTGCTCGCGCTTACCCCGGCGGCCGAGATCGCGCTGTGGCGGTTCTGCGCGAACGTCGACTACGTCAATCAGGTCGAGGGCCCCGACCGCAGTCCCGACGAGTTGTTGCCGCTGCTCGTGCAGGATCCGCGGGCGATCACCACGCAATCGCGCCGCGACTTCGTGTGGGCGCGGATCCTGGACGTGCCCGCCGCGTTCTCGGCGCGTACCTACGGCGCGCGCGATCGGCTCGTGGTCGAGGTGCACGACGACCTGGGCTATGCGGCGGGACGGTTCGCGATCGACGGCGCCGCCGAGCAGGCGCGGTGCGTGCCGACCGGAGACCCCGCGGATCTGGCGCTGGACGTGTCGACGCTGGGTGCGCTCTACCTGGGCGCGGGCTCGCCGGTGCGGCTCGCGGTGGCAGGTCGGATCTCCGAGCGCACGCCCGGAGCGGCGGAGGGGGCCGAGGCGTTGTTGCGCACTGCACGCGAACCTTGGTGTCCCGACTGGTTCTGACCATTATGCGGAGTCTTTGCGCGTAGCATTGACCGAATATGACCGTGCGTCAGGTCTCGTTTATCACACGGTAGTTGCCGTAGCATGCGCAACACCCGGGCGCAGGGATCACGTTCCGTACCTTGAGGTCGTGGTTTCGCGCCGTCCCTATGCACGCCGAACCCACGACTGGGGGGTCGATGAGGCGTCATCGTTCCAGGGGCACCACCACACGAGTCCGTATCGGCACCACGGGAGTCGCGGCGCTCTCACTGGCGCTCGGTCTGTTGACCGCAGCGCCGGTGAGCACCGCGGCCCCCGCCGAGAATCCGGTCTCCTACCCCGAGGTGACCAGCGCACCGCCGGAAGCGAAACTGCCTCCGGCGGGCGACGCAGGTCCGCAGTCCTACACGATCACGGCCGACGCGGCACAGGTGAAGCAGATCTTCGACCTGGGCGTGGACCGACACGAGACACAGACCACCAAGGCCGCCGACGGCAAGGCCAAGCTGGAGGTGATCCTGAGCGACGCCCAGGCCGCCAAGCTGCGTGCCGCCGGCATCTCCGTGGAGGCGAAGTCCCAGGCGCAGAACCGATCGGCCGCGCCCGCAGCGGGTGTTTTCCGCAAGTACAGCGGCCCGAACGGCCTCGGCGCCGAGCTGGTCCAGCTCGCCAAGGACCACCCCGACATCGCCAAGACCGTCAGCATCGGCAAGACCGTGCTCGGGCAGGACATCCTCGCGGTCAAGGTGACCAAGAACGTCCGCACCAGCGCCGACGGATCCAAGCCCGGCGTGTTGTACATGTCCAACCAGCACGCCCGTGAGTGGATCACGCCGGAGATGACCCGCCGGCTCGTGCACCACTACGTGGAGGGCTACGGCAAGGACGACGAGGCCACCAAGCTGGTCTCGGACAACGAGCTGTGGTTCGTGATCTCGGCCAACCCCGACGGCTACGACTGGACCTTCCAGACCGGCCAGCGACTGTGGCGCAAAAACCTGCGCGACAACAACGGCGACGGGGTGATCACCGCCGGCGACGGCGTCGATCTCAACCGCAACTTCGACTACAAGTGGGGTTACGACAACGAGGGTTCCTCGCCCGACCCGCTGAACGAGACCTACCGGGGCACCGGGCCCTCCTCCGAACCGGAGACCCGGGCGATCGAGGGCTTCGCCAAGCACATCAAGGCGGAGTTCGTGGTCAACTACCACTCCGCCGCGCAACTGCTCCTGTACGGCGTCGGGTCGCAGGTGGCCACGCCGAGCCCCGACGATCAGATCATGATCGCGCTCGCGGGCGACGACGCGCACCCGGCCGTCGCGGACTACGACCCGGACCTGTCCGCCGAGCTGTACGTGACCAACGGCGACACCGACGGGCAGATGAACGAGGCGTACAAGACGCTGTCCTTCACCCCGGAGATGTCCACGTGTGCCACGGCTGCCGGCTACCTGCCGGACGACCCGTACACGGTGGACAACTGCGGCAGCATCTTCAGCTTCCCGAACGACGAGACGCTGGTTCAGATGGAGTACGCCAAGAACCAGGCGTTCGCGCTCTCGGTCGCCAAGTCGGCCAAGGACCCGGACGACCCGGTCTCCTCGGTCGGGCGCAAGGCCCCCGACCTGGTGGCCGACCGGTTCGAGCACTCCTACGCCGAGGACCACGACGACCAGACCGTCGCGGTGATCGCCAAGCGCTCGCTGACCAACCGCAAGGTCGACTACCGCGTCAACGGCGGCCCGACCAAGACCGCGGGCGTCAAGGAGTGGAAGGGCGGCAAGCGGTACGGCGAGCAGGGCTCGGACTACTACGCCGAATACCGGGGCGACATCAAGAACGTGCGCACCGGTGACCGGATCGAGGTGTGGTTCACCGGCGACAAGGCCGGCACCGGCAAGGTGGAGAGCGATCGCTTCACCTTCACGGTGGAGAGTGGCATCGCCGAGAAGACCGAGACGCTGGTCCTGGCCGACGAGGACTACAAGGGCGTCAACCCGACCTACCCGCCGAACACGGTCGGCCCCAAGTACGCCCAGCAGTACGTGGACGCGCTGGCGGCCAACGGCGTCAAGGCGGCCGTGTACGACGTGGACAAGCTCGGCGCACCGCACCACCTCGGCGTGCTCTCGCACTTCAAGGGTGTGTTCTGGTATCTCGGCGACAACCGACTGACCCAGGACGCGGCCCGGGAGAACACCGACTTCTTCGGTGAGCCGGTCCAGGACGCCCAGGTCACGCCCGTGGTCCAGGACGTGACCACCAACGTGCGCGACTTCCTCAACGAGGGCGGCAAGCTGGCCTACCTCGGCGAGACGGCGAGCTACTACGGTCCCCTGCGCAGCGCGGCGGGCGGCGGCATCTACTACGGCCTGAACGGGCACCCGGACCAGCCCTGCAAGGTCACCGCCGACGCGGCCGGCGACTGCCTGATCGTCTCGGACGACTTCAGCCAGTACTGGCTGGGCGCGTACGACCGGTCGGCGACCAACGGCGCCACCGGCGTGGTCGGTTCGGCCGCGCCGTTGCAGGGCATCGACAGGGCTCTGCCGGGCACGGCGTCCAACCCGCTGAACGAGGCGGGCGGGTTCCTGCCCACCAGTGCGATCCTGACGCCGGACAAGTTCCCGATGTTCGACAGCCGTTCGGTGGCGACCTACTCGGGCAACACGTCCGGGCCGTACTCGCCGGCCGAGGGCTCGTGGTACATCAACGGCCTGCACTCGGACAACGCGTACAAGCGACTGACCCGCACGATCGACCTCACCGGGGTGTCGGCGGCGGACGCGGCGAAGCTCACCGCGCAGTTCTCGTACGACACCGAGCGCGAGTGGGACCACGCGATCGTGGAGGCCCACACGGTCGGCGCCGACGACTGGACGACGCTGCCCGACCTCAACGGCGGGAGCAGCACCAAGCCGCCCACGTCCTGTGAGGGTGGCGACTTCGTCCGGACCCACACGCAGTTGCGGCACTACCTGACGGTAACCACCCCGAAGTGCCTGAGCACCGGCACCACCGGCGCGTGGAACTCCTTCACCGGCAACTCGGGTGGTTGGAAGCCGGTCGCGTTCGACCTGTCCGCGTACGCGGGCAAGAAGATCGAGGTCTCGTTCTCGTACGTGAGCGACTCGAACACCGGTGGCACCGGCCTGTTCGTGGACGACACCAAGGTCACCACCACCGCGGGCGTCGTGGACGCCGAGGGCTTCGAGACCGGTCTGGGCCCGTGGGTCCTGGCCGGCCCGCCGCCCGGTGACCTCGCGCTCGTCGGCTTCACCCGCAGCCAGGCCGCGTTCGGTTCGTCGGTGATCGCCACCGACGACACCATGCTCTTCGGCTTCGGCCTGGAGCAGTTGGCCACCGCGGACGACCGCAAGGTGGTCGTCGACCGGATCCTGCGGGAGCTGTACAAGTAGGCGCGCACGATCGTGATGCGCTGATCGGGTAAAACCGATAGCCAAACACCGGCCCCCGGCGGAGACTCCTCCGTCGGGGGCCATTAACGTCTCTGCGCACACGCGAGTTCCCGCGTGTGCGAGTTTTTATTCGGGGGGAATCACCTTGAGCAACAACGCGCCCGGCCCCTGGGGGTCGCCGCCGAGCCAACCCGGCCCGGGCCAGTGGGGGCAACAACAGCCGGGTCCGCCCGGGCCGTTCGGGTCCGGGCAGTACGGCGGCCCGCCGCAGCCGCCGCGCCGTACCGGCAGCCCGGGCCTGGCCATCGCGGCCGGGGTGGTGGCGATGCTGGTCGGCGCCGGTGTGTACGGCGCGGTCGTCAAGGCGCTGGAGGTCCAGAGCACCTACTTCGGGCTCGGCATCGCGGCGCTGATCGCACTCGCGATGGGCAAGATCGGCGGTGCCAACCCGGCGCTGCCGGTGATCGCGGTGCCGCTTGCGCTGCTCGGTGTCCTACTCGGGCAGCTCACGGCGATCGTGCTGTTCAACGCCGATACCAGTGGCCTCTCGGCGATGGACCTCGTGTCGGACTACACGAGCGAGATCTGGGACACGTGGAAGGACAACGTGGGCTTCGTCGACACCCTGGTCTTCGTCTTCGCGGGTGTCGCGGCCTTCGGCATCACCAAGTCCGTCGGCGAGAAGTAGCTCCGCCCGAGATCGCCCGCCGCTCCGCTTTTCCGATCATCCGTCCCGCCCTGGGCATCTTGTGCAGCAAGCCTGCGTGAAGGTGCCCGGGGCGTCACGGTAGGGTCGGACATGGCCGGGGATATCGCAGATTCCACTGACCATCTCCTCGGCCATTCACCATCAGGGCATTCGGCGTTCGACAGAGGAGATCGGTTCGTGACGATCCGGGTAGGCATCAACGGATTCGGCCGTATCGGCCGCAACTTCTTCCGCGCGGCGCTGGCCTCGGGCGCGGACTTCGAGATCGTCGGGGTCAACGACCTCACGAACATCGCGACCCTGGCCCACCTGCTGAAGTACGACAGCATCCTCGGCCGGATCGGCCAGGAGGTCACCTACACCGACGACGCGATCACCGTCGGCGACAAGACCTTCAAGGTCATCGCCGAGCGCGACCCGGCCGCGCTGCCCTGGGGCGAGCTGGGCGCGGACATCGTGATCGAGTCCACCGGCATCTTCACGGACGCCGAGAAGGCCAAGAAGCACATCGAGGCCGGCGCGAAGAAGGTCATCATCTCGGCTCCGGCCAAGAATGAGGACGTCACGATCGTGATGGGCGTCAACCACGAGAAGTACGACGCCGCCGCGCACACGATCATCTCGAACGCCTCCTGCACGACCAACTGCGTCGCGCCGATGGCCAAGGTTCTCCTGGAGAACTTCGGCCTGGTCAAGGGCATGATGACCACGGTCCACGCGTACACGAACGACCAGGTCATCCTGGACTTCCCGCACTCGGACCTGCGCCGCGCGCGGGCCGCCGCGACCAACATCATCCCGACCTCGACGGGTGCCGCCAAGGCCACCGCCCTGGTCATCCCCGAGCTCAAGGGCAAGCTGGACGGCATCGCCATGCGCGTCCCGGTCCCCACCGGCTCGGTCACCGACCTGGTCGTCGAGCTGGAGCGCGAGGTGACCCGCGACGAGGTCAACGCCGCCTTCCAGAAGGCCGCCGAGGGCTCGCTCAAGGGCTACCTGACCTACACCGAGGACCCGATCGTCTCCTCGGACATCGTCACCGACCCGTCCTCGTGCACCTTCGACTCGGGCCTGACCATGGCCCAGGGCAAGCAGGTCAAGGTCGTCGGCTGGTACGACAACGAGTGGGGCTACAGCAACCGTCTGGTCGACCTGGTCGGCTACATCGGTGGTCAGCTCTGACGGTGCGGCACACGCACCGATGACGCTTGACGATGCGGGCCCGGGTGACACGTCGTCACCCGGGCCCGTTTCTGCAACCCCCATCCGTTTCCTCCAGCCAAGGACGAATCGAACTTGAAGACCATCGACGACATCGACGTATCCGGAAAGCGCGTCCTGGTGCGCGCCGACCTCAACGTCCCGCTCGACGGCGGACGCATCACCGACGACGGCCGGATCCGGGCGAGCGTGCCGACCATCAGAGCCCTGGTCGCCCGCGGCGCCAAGGTGATCGTGTGCTCGCACCTGGGCCGGCCCAAGGGCGCTCCCGAGCCGCAGTTCTCGCTCGCGCCGGTCGCCGCGCGTCTGGGCGAACTGCTGGGCGCCGACGTGGCGTTCGCGACCGACACGGTCGGCGAGAGCGCGCGGGCCACGGTCGGCAAGCTCACCGACGGCCAAGTCGCGCTGCTGGAGAACCTGCGCTTCAACCCGGGCGAGACGGCCAAGGACGACGCCGAGCGCGGCGCGTTCGCGGACCGCCTCGCCGAGCTCGCCCAGGTGTATGTGGGCGACGGCTTCGGCGCGGTGCACCGCAAGCACGCCTCGGTGTACGACGTGCCGGCCCGGCTGCCGCACGCGGTCGGCGGCCTGATCGCCACCGAGCTGGACGTGCTCAAGCGGCTCACCGAGGACGTGCAGCGCCCCTACGCGGTGATCCTGGGCGGGTCGAAGGTGTCCGACAAGCTCGGCGTCATCGACAGCCTGCTCGACAAGGCGGACCGGATCCTGGTCGGCGGCGGCATGGTGTTCACCTTCCTGGCCGCACAGGGCCACGAGGTGGGCAAGTCGCTGCTGGAGAAGGACCAGCTCGACCGGGTCCGCGAGTATCTGTCCCGTGCCCAGGCGCGCGGCGTGGAGTTCGTACTGCCCGTCGACGTGATCGCGGCCACCGCGTTCGCCGCCGACGCGGACCACGCGGTGGTCTCCACCGACGCGATCCCGGCCGACCGACTCGGCCTGGACATCGGCCCGGCGTCCGGCGAACTGTTCGCGGACAAGCTCGCCGACGCCCAGACGGTCTTCTGGAACGGCCCGATGGGCGTGTTCGAGATGGAGCCCTACAGCCACGGCACCCGCGCGGTGGCGCAGGGTCTGATCGACTCCGACGCGTTCACCGTGGTCGGCGGCGGCGACTCGGCCGCGGCGGTGCGCACCCTCGGCTTCGACGAGAACGCCTTCGGTCACATCTCGACCGGCGGCGGCGCGAGCCTGGAGTACCTCGAAGGCAAGTCCCTGCCCGGTCTCGAAGCCCTGGAGGGCTGATCCCGATGTCTGCGCTCAACAACGGCACCGGCCGCATCCCGCTGATGGCGGGCAACTGGAAGATGAACCTCAACCACCTCGAGGCCATCTCCCTGGTGCAAAAGCTCGCGTTCACCCTGAACGACAAGGACTTCGACCGGGTCGAGGTCGCGGTGCTGCCGCCGTTCACCGATCTGCGCTCGGTGCAGACCATGGTCGACGCGGACAAGCTCCGTTTCACCTACGGCGCGCAGGACATCTCGGAGCACGCGAGCGGCGCCTACACCGGTGAGATCTCCGGGTCCATGCTCGCCAAGCTCAAGTGCACGTACGCGCTGGTCGGCCACTCCGAGCGGCGGCAGTACCACGCCGAGGACGACACCGTGGTGAACGCGAAGGCGCACGCCGCCTACCGCAGCGGCCTGGTGCCGATCGTGTGCGTCGGCGAGGGCCTGGACGTGCGCAAGGCGGGCGGCCACGTGGCCCACACGCTCGCGCAGGTCGAGGGTGCGCTCAAGGGCATCACGGCCGAGCAGGCCGAGTCCGTGGTGATCGCCTACGAGCCGGTCTGGGCGATCGGCACCGGCGAGGTGGCCACGCCGGAGAACGCACAGGAGGTGTGCTCGGCGATCCGGGCCAAGCTCGCCGAGCTGTACACGCCGGAACTCGCGGACCGGGTAAGGGTGTTGTACGGCGGTTCGATGAAGGCCGGCAACGCGGCCGGGCTGATGGCGCAGCCGGACGTGGACGGCGGCCTGGTCGGCGGCGCCTGCCTGGTCGCCGAGGAGTTCGCACAGGTCGTCCGCTACCACGAGAAGAAGGCCGGCTGACGGTCACGGCCGTCCGGTCGGGACATGCGAAGGGCCCGGAGCGGCATTCCGCTCCGGGCCCTTCGCATGCCCGGGACAGGCCATGGATGGGGGCCCGCCGGCCGGAATCGTTCGTTCCTCATAAACCCGTCGCAACTATTTCCATTCCGCTTGCCGCTCCCATAACGGGTGACTGACCATAAGTCATCGCCAAGTGGCCGGTAGTCACCCCTTCCGGGTGGTTTTGTCGGCCGACGCCAGGGGGGCCGGGTGTCATTTCCAGACATGTCCAGAATCGGGGATACCGGGGCCACGCGGTATCTGTGCACGGGTGCGGAGATCGACGAGCGGTTCGCCGCCCGGGTGATCGAGGAACTGTGGGAGAACGCGCACCGGGATCGGGCGCCGTCCTACGGGTACAACGAACAGGCGGTTCTGGAGCATGCGTTGGCCGCGCGGCGGCGGCGCATCCTGCGCGACGTGATCGCACTCCTGGTGCCGGCGGTGATGTTCTTGATCGGCTTCGGCTTCGCGCCCGGGCTGTTCTGGCTGGCGATCGTGGTCTTCGTCGGGCTGTTCACGGTGCGCGCCGGGGTCGCCGGCGGAGGCGGCGTGCGCGACTTCCGGACCCGGGTGGCGGCGCAGGTGTCCTGGGTGGCGGCGCTGCTGTTCGGGCTGATGTTGTACGTGGGGGGCGGGGAGGGCGGTTTCCCGGCGGGCGACACCCTGGCGGTGACCGTACTGCCGACCTACGCGATCGTGGTGTTCGTGGTGTGGATCGAGCGCATGCAGCAGCGGTCCACCGTGGTCTCGGATCTGGGACCGGGACGGACTTGGGTGCCGACCCGGCCGCCGGCCGACGGGACGGGTGACGCCGGACCCGGGGGTTTGCAGGGTGCGTTGGCGCAGGTGTTGCCGCCGCGGCCGACGCATGCGCCGGTCGTGCCGGAGGCGCCGTTCGCGCCCGCCGCGCCACCGATTCCGTCCACGGTGCGCTACAGCGGCTACCTGCCGTTCGTCGGCGCCGGCGAACTGGTGGAGAGCTGGACCTTCCCGGTCGAGCTGCGCGGGGCCGAGCCGTCCGTGCTGGACGCGTCGCGCGACGGCAAGCAGCCGAAGAAGGGGTTCACCCCGTTCACGGTCGACGAACTCACCAGCGCGATCTGCGCGTCGTTCGAGGACCTGGCCCGGTCCGAGGAGGGCCGGCATCGTTTGTCCGGGCTGAGCGTGCAGATGCACGAGTTCAGCAGTGGGGTGACCGGTGGTCCGGTGCCGCCGCCGGCCGAGGCCACCCGGCGCTACCTGTGCGTGCGGGTGGGCACGTGGTCGCAGGAGGTGGTGGTGTCGGTGCTGATCCGCTTCACGATGGACGGCCGACTGCTGTACACCGAACTGCACGAGCTGGTGCTGCCGCCGATCCGACCCGACTTCCACGTGGCCGACGAATGGCTGCACACCGCGGATGCGGCGACGCTGTGGGCCGCACTGGGCCGCTCGCTGGTGGAGGCCCCGGCGTTGATGATCTCCGCGACCGGTCGGTTGATGCGGGTGTGGGCCTCGTGGTGGCGCAGGGCGGGCAATCTGCGGGCGGCGCAGGAGCGTGCCGGGCGCAATCTGCCGGTGGACCGCGGGGCCCGCGCCTCGGTGCGCGAGCTCGGCGCGTCGGCGAACTACGCCACGTTCTTCCAGAACTCGGACGCGGAGAAGTACCTCAAGCTGATCGAGCGCAAGTTCACCGTCTTCGTGCTGGACTTCCTCCAGCGCCGGAACGTGGACGTGACCGAGTATCGCCAACGCAACGAGCTGGTCCTGAACAACGGGATCATCCAACACGTCTCCGGTGACCTGAACAACAGCGGCGCGATCGTCGCCGGCCGGGGCATCCAGGCGTCCGTACGAGGTTCCGGCGGAGCCGGATCGGGCGCACGATCGACAGCGGGAGGTACCACATGAACACCGCCGCATCGAACACCGCCGCATCGAACGCCGACGAACCGGACGAGAGCGAGCCGCGCGGGAACGACGGGATCAGCCTGTCGGGTGGCCCGGTGACCAACACCGGCGCGATCGTCGCGGGTGGCGACAACAGGGTCACCGTGCGCCGCACGGGAGCGGCCCGGGCCGCCCGCGGCGCCGCCCCCGGGCATCCGCTGACCAGCACGGGCGCGCTGGTCGGTGGCAGCGGCCACGAGGTGGACGTCGAGGACACCGGGGACATCGAGCCGGCCGACGCGGAGCCGCTCGGCGAACCGGGCGAGGGCTCTCGCGGGCAGACACCGGAGGGGGAGCGGCCCGAGCCGGCTGGGCCGTAATAGTATGATCCGCCGGATTAGCCGAAGGGCCGTACGGCTCCCACTCGCGGGGCGCGGCAGCGTACTCTGTCCGATGGCCGGGAATCCCCGGCCCCCGTGTTCCGCCAGAAGGAGTTGGGCCCGGCCGTGGTCACCGGTTTCTCGATCGCCCTGATCGTCTTCAGCCTGCTCATGGTGCTGTTGGTGCTGCTGCACAAGGGCAAGGGCGGCGGCCTGTCCGACCTGTTCGGCGGCGGCATGTCCTCCTCGCTCGGCGGTTCGTCCGTCGTCGAGAAGAACCTCGACCGCATGACCATCATCGTCGGCGTGTGCTGGTTCGTGACGATTGTCGTACTCGGTCTGCTGCTCAAGAACACGTACTGACAGCGCCGGTTCGGCTGATGTTTCCACCCGCGCGGTGGCCTTTCTGACGGACTGTCGGAAAAGGCCCACCGCTCGGTTCAACCTTGCGCGAGGCGCACGTACACTGGACGCCAAGCCGCGCAACGGGGGCGCGACCTCAAGGACCAAGGGGAGTTTTTACCGTGGCAAGTGGCAACGCCATCCGTGGGAGTCGGGTCGGCGCCGGCCCGATGGGGGAGGCAGAGCGCGGCGAAGCAGCCCCACGTCTCCGTATTTCTTTCTGGTGCGCGAACAAGCACGAGACGCAGCCGAGCTTCGCGACCGACGCTCAGGTCCCCGAGACGTGGGACTGCCCCCGCTGCGGCCTGCCCGCCGGGCAGGACCAGCACAACCAGCAGCCGTTCCAGACCGGCCCGGTCCATCCGGCGCCGCACACCCCGCCGAACGTGGATCCGAACCCGGACCACACGTCCAACCCGGC
>NZ_JBEXCV010000147.1:0-22049 GCF_040605455.1 Embleya sp. NPDC005575
TCTGTTTTGATGTGAATGGATTTAAGTCGTGTTGTCTTCCGATCTTTTGTGGCGGCGACGACACCGGGTGGCAGCGGCGCGGCCACGGAGCCGGCGACCAGGGCCACCGGGACGCCGGCGCCGTGGTGGGCGAGGTCGAGGACCGTGCCGACCACTTTCCCGCGCGTGGAGGTGGCGTCGAAACGGCCCTCGCCGGTGATCACGAGGTCGGCGCCGACGAGGGCGTCGGGCAGGCCGGCGAGTTCGGCCACGCGGATGGCACCGGGGACGATCCAAGCGTTCCACGCGGCGGCGAATCCGTACGCCGTGCCGCCGGCGGCACCGGCGCCGGGCGCGGCCGGGTTGCCGCCGAGCAGGGCGGCCAGGCGCGCGAGGCCCGCGTCCAAGGCGGCGACGTCGTCGGGGGAGGCGCCCTTTTGTGGGCCGAACACGGCCGCCGCACCGTTCGGGCCCAGCAGCGGGTTGATGACGTCGGTAAGGATCTGTACGCCGCCGGGCGGCGGTGTCGCCAGGCCGGTCGTCTCGATTGCCGTGAGAGCGGCCAAGGCGCGCCCGCCGTACGGAAGTTCGGTGCCGTCGAGGTCACGGAAGCAGGCGCCGAGAGCGGCCAGCGCACCCGCTCCGCCGTCCGTCGAGGCCGAGCCGCCCACCGCGACCACCAGGGCCGACACACCCGCCCGCAGCGCCGCGCCGACGACCACACCGAGTCCGGCGGTGTGTGCCCCCATCGGGTCGGGCGCGCCCATCAGCGGCAATCCCGACACGGCGGCCAACTCGACGACGCCTGTACCGTCCGGCAGGCGCAACCAGGCGGTGTCGACGGGCCGCCCGTCCGGACCGGGCGCGCCGAGCACCGGCACCCGCACGGCGCCGGAGACGGCCCGCGCCACGGCATCGAGTGTCCCCTCACCACCGTCGGCCAGCGGTAGCCGCAGCACTTCGTCACTCGGTCGCACCCGCAGCCAGCCCTCGGCCACGGCAACCGCGGCCGCATCGGCGGCAACGGTGCCCTTGAACGCGTCGGGAGCAATCACGATCCGCATGACGGATTCCACCTTCTTGGTTACCGGCCACTACAGCGATCGGGGGGACGGGGCGACAGGCGGGGCCGCCGGGCGGGCCCGAACGGTCGCGACGCATATGGTGCGCCAACGATAGGGCCGATGATGCACGGTGGCGCGACGCCCGACCTGTGTGGAGCGACGTGCACGACCCCTTCGGCCCCGCGCTGATGGGCGCGCTGCCGGACCTGCGTGTCCCGACACGTCGGTCGAGCACGGGCAGGCCGTGTTCGACCGAGCGTGCGCACGACGCCGAGTCGGCACAGATGCGGGTGCGACCGTTCGCGGATGCCGAGGCGATCTTCCGCTTCTACGCGGACACCGAGATCAGCTTCGCCGACCTCCGCGAGTTGTAGGGCAGGAACGCCCGGACGCGTTCTGCGTGTTCCTGCGCACGCTCGGGCGCCACCGGGGCACGCCGATGTACACGGACGCGGAAGGCAGCCATGGGTATGCGGTACTCGGGTTCGACGTCGATGCCGACCGGGTGGTGGTCCCGGCGGATGCGCAGGGCCGGCCCACCGAGGCGACTGGTCGAGCGGTCGACCGGTCGCCTCGGTGGGCCGACCGTGCTCACCGCAGGGGACTCGCGACGGTCGTCAGGTGCGGACCTCCGTTACGAAGCGGCGCTTCATGGTGGCCACCACCGCGTCGCCGTCCGCGGCCCAGACGTCCGCGTTGAAGATCTCCACCTCGATGTCGCCGGCATAGCCGGCCGCCTCGACCGCCGCCGTCATCGCCCGGAAGTCGATCGCGCCGTCGCCCATCATGCCCCGGGCGAGCAGGTTGTCGGCCGGCAGCGGCAGCACCCAGTCGCAGACCTGGTACGAGGCGATCCGCTCGCCCGCCCGGGCGATCGCCGCGAACAGGTTCGGGTCCCACCACACATGAAACGCATCGACCACGACGCCCACTTGCCCGACCGGATGCGGCTCGGCCAGGTCGAGCGCCTGGTCGAGGGTGGACAGCACCGCGCGGTCGGCGCAGTACATCGGGTGCAGCGGCTCCAATGCGAGTCGCACACCGTGCGCACCTGCGTATGGGGCGAGTTCGTCCAGCGCCTCGGCCACCCGCTCCCGTGCGCCCGGCAGATCCCGGTCCCCGGCGGGCAGCCCGCCCACGACCAGCACCAGGCACGCCGCCTCCAACGCCGCGGCCTCCTCGATCGCACGGCGGTTGTCCTCGATCGCCTCGGCCCACGCGCCCGGCGCACGCGCCGTCAGGAACCCGCCCCGGCACAGCGACGACACCCGCAAGCCGGCGTCGCGCACCAGCTTCGCCGCCTCCGTCTGCCCAGCGTCGGCGACCTTGTCCCGCCACAACCCGATCGCGGGCAGCCCCGCCCGTACGCAACCTTGCACCGCCTCGCGCAACGACCAGGCGCGCGTCGTCCACTGGTTCAGCGAGAGCCGGGCCAGACGCGGGTCGCCGGCCTCCGGCGTGGCCGTGGCGGCGGGGTTTCCGCTCGGTACATCCAGCGTGCTCATGCCGGCGCTCCCCTACCCGTGCCGATTTTTGTCGTCGTGCCCATCTCGCCGCCGCCGGTGCGGACGAACACCGGCCGCCCGGCGCCGATCGTGCTCGTCGGCCTCACGCGCGCACCCCCGCCACCGCGAGCAGCGCCCGCATGCGCTCGGCCGCCAGGTCGGCGTCCGGGAGCAGTCCGGCCGCGTCCGCGAGGCGGTACGCCTGTGCCAAGTGCGGGAGCGAGCGGGCCGATTGGGCGCCGGCGATCATGGTGAAGGCGGGCTGATGACCGGTGAGCCAGGCCAAGAAGACGATGCCGGTCTTGTAATGGTACGTGGGGGCGGCGAACAGATGCCGTGACAGCGGGACCGTCGGCGCGAGGAGGGCGTCGTATCCGACCGCGTCGCCCGCGTCCAGGGCGCGCAGCGCGCCCGCCGCCACCGGGGCGATCGCGTCGAAGATACCCAGCAGCGCGTGGCTGAAGTGCCGGTCGTCGCCTCGGATCAGCTCCGGGTAGTGGAAGTCGTCCCCGGTGTAGAGCCGTACACCCGAAGGGAGTTCGGCACGCAATCGGATCTCGTGATCGCGATCGAGCAGCGAGACCTTGACCCCGTCCACACGATCCGCGTGCTCGCGCACCACCTCCAGGAAGACCTCGGTCGCCGCCTCCACGTCGGCCGACCCCCAATAGCCGGCCAGCGCCGGGTCGAACACCTCGCCCAGCCAGTGCAATACGACGGGACGCCGCACCTGCCGCAGCAGCGCGCCGTACACCCGGCGATAGTCCTCGGCGCCACGCGCGGCCGCGGCCAGCTGACGGCTCGCCATCAGCACCACCTTGGCGCCCGATTCCTCGACCACCGCGACCTGTTCCGTGTAGGCCGCGATTACCTGGTCGATCGTCAGGTCCGGGTCGGCGTGGTCGGTGCCCGCGCCGCACGCGATCAGCGTGTACGGATCGCCGACCGTGGCGGCCTCGGCGGCGCTGCGCCGGATCAGTTCCGCGGTGGCCGCCCAGTTCAGGCCCATGTTCCGCTGTGCTGTGTCCATCGCGTCCGCGACCGCGAAACCGTGCGACCACAGGTGGTGCCGGAAGGCGAGGGTGGCATCCCAGTCCGGCACGGCCGGCCGGCCCGGTGTGTTGTCGGCGAGCGGGTCGGCCACGACGTGCGCGGCGGCGTACGCGGTGCGGGCGCGGAAAGCCGGCCCGCCGGGGGCCGCGCCGAGGTAGACCCCGGTGGGCTCGTACGGTTCCAGTGCGCCGCCCGCGCTGGGCAGCAACAGGCGGGCGGTCACGCGGACTTCCCATCCAGTGCGGGAAGCTCCACCCGACGGCCCTCGGCCGACGATCGCAGCCCGCACTCGGCCAGCTGCACGCCGCGTGCCCCGGCGAGGAAGTCGAAGGCGAACGGCTCGTCGGCCACCACGTGCCGCACGAAGTCCTCCCACTGCACCTTGAACCCGTTGTCGAAGCCGGTGTCACCGGCGTTGTCCGGCACTTCCTGCCACTGGTCCCGGAACGACTCGGTGACCGGAAGGTCGGGATTCCACACCGGAGTCGGCGTCGCCGAGCGGTGCTGGACCCGGCAACGGCGCAATCCCGCGACCGCGCTGCCCTCGGTGCCGTCCACCTGGAACTCCACCAGTTCGTCCCGGTTGACCCGCACGGCCCAGGAGGAGTTGATCTGTGCGACGATCCCGCCCGCGAGCTCGAAGATGCCGTACGCGGCGTCGTCGGCGGTCGCCGGGTACTCACGCCCGCGCTCGTCCCACCGGGTGGGTATGTGCGTGACCGCCTTCGCCGTCACCGCCTCGACCCGGCCGAACAGGTTCTCCAGCACGTAGGACCAGTGGCAGAACATGTCCACGACGATGCCGCCGCCGTCCTGGGCACGGTAGTTCCAGCTCGGGCGCTGGGCGGGCTGCCAGTCGCCCTCGAACACCCAGTAGCCGAACTCGCCGCGTACCGAGAGGATTCGGCCGAAGAAGCCGCCTTCGATCAGTCGCCGCAGCTTGAGCAGGCCGGGCAGGAACAGCTTGTCCTGCACCACGCCGTGCTTGACGCCCGCGGCGTCGGCGGCCCGGGCCAGGTCGAGGGCGCCGGTGAGCGTCTCGGCGGTCGGCTTCTCGGTGTACACGTGCTTGCCCGCCGCGATCGCCGCATGGATCGCCTGCTCGCGCGCCGTGGTCACCTGCGCGTCGAAGTAGATCGAGTTGGCCGGGTCGGCCAGCGCGCCGTCCAGGTCCGTGGTCCACGCGCTGATGCCGTGCCGGTCGGCGATCGCGCGCAATTTCTCCGCATCCCGGCCGACCAGGACCGGTTCCAGCCGGACCCGGGACCCGTCGGCGAGCGCGACGCCGCCCTGGTCGCGAATGGCCAGGATCGAACGGACCAGATGCTGGCGGTAGCCCATCCGGCCGGTGACGCCGTTCATCACGACGCCGAGGGTGTGGGTGGTCATGGGGGCCTCTCAGAAACGGACGGGACGGAAGCGGTGGGCCGGTCGGGCGCGCCATGTGGTGTCCCTGGGTTTGTCCAGGGCTTACTTCCAGAACGGAAAGCGCTTTCCCGTAAGTTAAGGCGACACGACGATGAGGTCAAGAGAACAGGGACATCGAGGGGCTCGGGAAGCCGTACCCACTGTGACAAGTTGGGTATGCGCTTTCCACTCGCTACTGTGTGCCCATGCCGAATCCGACACCCGACACGCCCGTGACCCGCCCGGCGGGCCCGGTCACCCTCCAGCAGGTGGCCGAGCGTGCCGGCGTGTCCTCGGCCACCGCCTCCCGCGCTCTGCACGGCAGCAGCGGCACCCGGATCGTGGGGGAGGAACTGCGCCGCCGCGTCCTGGATGCCGCCCGCGAACTGCGCTACGTCTCCAACGCGCCCGCCCAGGCCCTGGCCCGGTCGACGACCACGGTGGTCGGCGTCGTCGTGCACGACGTGGCCGACCCGTACTTCGCCGCCATCGCCGCCGGCGCGATGGGTGTCGCCCGTGAACACGGCCTGCTCGTCATGCTTGCCGCCACCTTCCGCGACCCGGAACTCGAACTGGACTACCTGGGTCGGTTGCGCGCCCAACGCGCCCGCGCCGTGGTGCTGGCCGGCAGCGGTTTCGCCGATCGCGAGTTCACCCGACGCCTGGCCGCGGAGGTCGACGCCTATCGCGCCGACGGCGGTCACGTGGTCGCCGTCGGCGCACACGGGATCGCCTCGGACACGGTCCGCCCCGCCAACCGGGCCGGCGCCGCGCTTGCCGTGCGACACCTGTACGACCTCGGCCATCGCAGCTTCGGCATCGTCTCCGGACCGCGCACGCTGACCACGGTGCGCGATCGCCTGGACGGCGCACGCTGGCAACTACGGTCCCTGGGGTTGGGGTTGTTGCCGACACAGATGATCGACGGCGGCTTCACCCGGGAACACGCCCGGGCCGCCGCCCGCACGCTCCTGGCCCGCGCGCCCGAACTGACCGCGATAGTCGTCCTGAACGACCTGATGGCGGCCGGCGTCCTGGCCGCGCTTCGCGACGACCTGGGGCTGCGCGTGCCCGAACAGATCTCGGTGGTCGGCTTCGACGACCTCCCCTTCGCCGCCGACCTGAATCCGCCGTTGACCACCGTCCGGCTACCCCTGGCCGACATCGGCGCCCGCGCGATGGACATGATCCTCACCGGGCCCACCGTCGAGCCCCGGACGCTCGACCTCGACACGGAACTCGTCGTCCGCAGCAGCACGACGACGGCGCCGCGATAGGGGCGGGGCGCGGCGGGGTTTGGTGAGCCGCCCAGTCCCGGCGGGGCGAGGAGGGCCCGGCTGGGCTCGGCCCACCTTGGGTGTTTCCTTGGGATCATCGTGCCGACCGGTTGAGGATGGCAGCGATCGGCAGCGCCACGCGGTAGCAGCCTCATCGCAGCGGGTCGCGATGCCGCGCCACCGCTTCGGACGATCGATGCGCCCGGGTGCTGCCGGGATGGGGCGTTCGGCGGGGTCGGGAGGCGGAGTCAGAGGGCTCGGCGGCGTAGGCGGAGGGTGGTTGCGGCGAGGAGGATTGCGGACAGGGCCGTGTACAGGGCTGCTTCGGTGAGTTGGAATTGCCAGAAGCGGGTTGCCGGGTGGTAGGTCTCCCACCAGCGCAAGCCGTGGGATTGCAGGTATTCGGCGAAGCCGTTGCGGTCCGGGTAGGCGTTGGCGATGCTGCGGTATTCGTCGTGGGAGAGGTGGCGGCCCGTGGCGTCCAGCCAGCCGTTGGACAGGACCCAGTGGTGGTGCTTGTCCGTCAGGGACGCGGTGGGCGATCCGGTACGGGTCACCGGGCTTTGGTAGTGCGGCCTCAGGTAGCTCTCGGCCGGGAGGCGGACCGCGAGGAAGACCGCGACCGTGACCACGATCGCGGTGACCGTGCGACGGATGAGCAGGCCGGCGAGGGCGCCCAGGGACAGGGCGAAGAGCGTGTACGCCGGGAACGACAGGCCCTCGGTATCGAAGGCCTGGGCGGCGAAGCGGCCGTCGACGACCATCTTGTCCATGGGTTCGCGGTACCAGGTGAACAGCCACGCCATCGCGCCGGTGAAGACCAGCGTCGCGGCCACCAGCAGGGCCGACTTGGTGACCAGCCAGCGAGTACGGGTGACGCCCTGCGTCCAGGCCAGACGCCAGGTCCCGTTCTCGTATTCGGGGGCCAGCAGTGTGGCTCCGACGATTGCGCCGATCAGGCCCGGGATCACATTCACCCAGGTGATCAGCCGCTCCGCCCGGGCGACCCTGTCGAAGTACGATCGGATGGTCATCTCGCAGGCGGGTGAGGTGTCGCTCCTGGACAGGCAGCCGGCCACGTGTTGCCGGTACTCGTCGTGGAGGGACTGGCCGTGCAGGCCGAGGAACACGCCCGCCAGGATCAACAAGCCGATGGCGCTCAGCGCCTGTATGCGGTGTTGACGCCACGTCAGCCAGATCATCGGGGGCTCGTTTCGGTCGGAGAAGGCTGCGCGGGAGGCTGCGAAGCAGGATCCGGCAGTTCCAGGTAGGCCAGCACCAGGTCCTCAAGGCCGATCGATCGGGATTGCCAGGCCGGGTGGAACTCCGGGCGTTCGCCGGTCGTGCGCACGAGCAGCGTGCTGTGTCGGTCGGCGTATTCGTGGCGCACCACCCCGGGTACGGATGCGGCGAGTTCGGTGCGTGGTCCGGTGAGCACGCGGTGCGAGGAGACCAGGTCGTCGACCGGGCCGGAGAGGCGGACCCGGCCGTGGGACAGCACCACGAGCCAGTCGCTGACGCGTTCCAGTTCGGTGACGACGTGGGAGGACATCAGGACGGTGAGGCCGTCTTCGGCGACCGCCGTCATTACGGTGCTCATGAACTCGCGGCGGGCCAACGGGTCCAGGCTCGCCAGTGGTTCGTCAAGGACCAGCAGCGGCGCGCGTTTGGCCAGCGCGAGGGCGAGGGCGACCTGAGCCTGCTGGCCGCCGGAGAGGTCCTTCGCGCGGCGGCGGAGGGGTAAGTCCAGTTCGGCGAAGCGCCGTTCGGCGAGCGCCCGGTCCCATCGGCGGTTCAACCTGCGGCCCATCTCGAGGTGGTCGGCGAGAGTGAAGCCCCGGTACAGCGGGTGATCCTGGGCGACGAACGCCACCTGTTCCAGCCCCGCCGCGGTGCCCGCCCGCACGGGCGCGTCGAACACTCGAACCACGCCCTCGGTCGGCTCCAGGAGCGCGGTGATCAATTGCAACAACGTGCTCTTGCCCGCGCCGTTGGGTCCCACCGACGCGATCACCGCACCTGCCGGCAGCGACAACCAACAGTCCTGCAACGCACGGACCTTTCCGTAACGCTTGCCCAACCGCTCGGTCTCCAGGGCCGGTGCGTCGCCACCGAGCTTCGGCTCGATCGACAGGGAGCCGCTCACGCGACCCCCTCGTTCCGGACCTCGGTACGAATGGTCGCGAACATCGCGGTGACCATGTCGTCGTCCAATCCCGCCGCGTACGCGTCGCGCACCCACCGCGCCAACGACCGCCGCAACGCCGCATGCACGCCGGGCGGCACCGGCGTCAGGTCGCCGACGATGAACGTGCCTTGGCCGGGCCGGGCGGAGACCAGGCCCTCGTGCTCCAGTTGCCGGTATGCCTTGACCACCGTGTTCGGGTTGATCGCCAGTTCGGCGACCGCTTCCTTGACGGTCGGCAGCCGGTCACCGACGCGGATGTAGCCCAGGAGGAGCGCCTGTCGGACCTGCTGCACGATCTGCAGATAGGGCGGCACGCCCGCCGCGCTGTCCAGACGCAGCTTCAACATCTCGTTCCTCATTTCACTATGATGATAGTAAAAGTAGGTGGATGGAGAAGCGGAGTCAACGCTTGGTCACCCGGGAGTGTCGGTCGAGACGATCGAGACACCCGAGCGGTCTGCGGTTACCACCCGCGACCGGTCGGCCCGGTGGTGGCGTCGTCGTGGTGTGGGTTGTGGGTTGGGTCGACGGTTGCGCGGCGCACGAACGCGAGGGCTGCGAGGACTTCGACGGTGGTCGCCGCGTACAGGGGTATCGGGTCCGCGTGGATGCTCAGCGGGCCGGTGAGGGCCGCGCCGAGGGCGAAGGCGGTGATCTTCAGGCTTGCGCCGGTGGTGAAGATCCGACTGCGGAGCCGGTCCGGAGCCTCGCGGTGGCGGATCGCGAACAGGGCGGTCAGTTGGGGGCCTTCACCGATGCCCGCGAGTACCATCGCGGTGATCAGCGGGATCGGTCGGCCGGTCGACGCGAGCAGGAACGCGGCGGCCAGGATCAGGGCGCTGCACCACATGACGGTGTCCGGCCGGAGGGCGCGCGGGCGGCGGGCGAGGAGCGCGTTGGTGGTCAGGGCCGAGGCGGCCACCACCGAAAGCAGGATTGTGCCGTGCGCGGCGGAGCCGAAGGCATGTTCGCCCAGCAGCGGGCTGTAGGCGAGCAGGATGCCCTGACCCACACAGGACAACATCGAGGAGGCCGTGGCCCGGGCCAGTGCCGGGGTGCGGAGGACGGCCCGGAATCCGGCGGCCAGGTCGGTGCCGATCGACGTGGGCGGCGTCGCCCGCCGAGGATGGTCTCGGGGTGGGGGCAGCCTCCAGGCCGCAGGCAGCGCGAGGCAGATCAGCACGATCGAGGCGATCACCGCGGCGCCGGCGCCGGCCACGCCGGCCACGATGCCGGCCAGGACCGGTCCGGTCAGGCCGGCCGCGTTGAAGGTCATCGCATCGACCGCGGTGGCGCGGGGCAGGCGCGCGGCCGGTACCACGCGCGGCAGTTGCGCGGTCCAGCCACCGGTCAGGGCCGGAGCCGCCAGGCCGGCCCCCGCCGCGATCAGGACGGTGACCGGGAGCGGGACCGGGCCCAGGCACAGCACGATCACCCCGAGCGCCGCCGCATATCCGGCCAACGCCCCGGTGAGCAGCCGGCCGGGCCGCGCCGCACGGTCCAGCAGCACACCGAACACCGGGCCGCCGAGCGCCGCGGACCCGGTGACGGCCGCGAGCAGCGCCGACCCGTCGGCAGCCGACCCGGTGACCGCGAATCCGGCCAGGAGCAGCGCCGGCCCCGACATCTCGTCGCCTGTGCGCGCGGCCGCCGCCCCTACGGCGTACGACCATATTCCGTAACGCTTTGTCATGGTAGAAACGTTACGCAGGTAACTCAAACATCCACCAGATGCGTTACATTCGACGTGTGTCCCACACGAACGACGATCGATCCACCCGCCACTCGGTCCAGGCCGTCGCTCGCCGGACGGTGGCCCTGGTCAACGCCCTGACCGGGAACGAACCGGCGACGGACCAAGCCCCGACGGCGGCGCCGTCGCCGGCGGACCTCGCGGATCTGTTGCGGGCCCATGGCGAGCCCGATCCGGTCGACCTGACCCCGGCCGACGTCACCGACCTGCACGCCGCCGCCGTACTGCTGCGCGCCGTCTTCGCTGCCGAGGACGTCGACGTCGCCGCATCCGCGCTGAACCGCCTGCTGCGCCGCGGCCGAGGCGCCCTCCGGCTCACGTCGCACGAGGGGCGCAGCCCCTGGCACCCGCATCTGGACAGCGACGACGACGCCCCGTGGGGCGAGTGGTTCCTCGCCTCGTCCTGCCTGGCCCTGACCATCCTGGTGTGGGATCGCCAACGGCCGCCCGGCGGCGTTTGCGCGTCCGGCACCTGTCACCACGTCTTCACCAACGAAGGCAGCGGCCCACCCCGCCGCTACTGCTCCCGCCGCTGCGCCACCCGCGAGCGGGTGGCGGCGCATCGGCGAGGCCGGGCCTAGGCCCTCCCGGTCGGCGCGGCCCCGGCAAGATCCGCCGGACAGGGCCGGATGTAGCGGCCGCGGCGGCCGCGGCCCTTCGTGCCGACCACGCGGCCGTCCGTTTTTGTGACAATCGAGGAGTGACGTCACCACATCCGCTCGGAGAGTTCCTGCAAGCCCGCCGTGCGCGCCTCCAGCCCGGCGACGTCGGGCTGCCCGCGGGCATCGGCCTGCGCCGTACCCAGGGGCTGCGCCGGGAGGAGTTGGCCGCGCTCGCGGGGTTGAGCATCCAGTACTACACGCGCCTGGAGCAGGGCCGGGAGAACAAACCCGGCGGCGCAGTCCTGGACGCTCTCGCGGCGGCGCTGCGGTTGAATGAGGAGGAGCACGCCCACCTGTACGTGCTGGCCAACCACGCGGACGAGCGGGTGCCGGCCGGGGGCGAGCCCGCGGATCGGGAGGTGCGGCCGGGGGTCCTCGCCCTGTTGGCGCGTGTTCGGCCCTGGCCCGCCTGTCTGCTCACCCGGACCGGCGATGTCCTGGCCGCCAACCCCGAGGCCTTCGTATTGTTCCCGGGACTGGCCCGGTGGCCGCCCGAGCGGCGCAACATGGTGCGGTACCTGTTCCTGCACCCGGCCGCGCGTGCCCTGTTCGTCGACTGGGAGGGGGCCGCGTCCGGCAGCACCGCGCAGCTGCGCACGCTGGTGGCGGCCGACCCCGGGGATCGTGGACTTACCGCGCTGGTGGAGGAACTCGCCTCGGAGAGCCCGGAGTTCGCGGACCGCTGGCAGCGCTACGACGTCCGGCGTCGGGAAGGCGACCGAGAGGTCTACCGGCATCCGCAACTCGGCGAGATCACCCTCGTGTTCGAGGTGTTGCGGATGGAGAGCGGCCGGCGGATCGTCGTCCATCAGCCGGCGGAGCCGGACGAGGCGGGCCGTCGGATCCTGCGCGAACTGGCCCGCCTCGCGGCGGCGGACGCCCCGCCGGGCTCCTCCGAGTAGCCGCCGCGGAGCTGCTGCCGCCCGGCCGGTGCCGGGTGCTCGGCGCATGCGGGTGCCGGTCGGCGTGGCGAGCCGGTCGTGCGCGGGGCTCCGGTCCCTGGCGCTCATGGCCGAGGGCTGCTCCAACGCGGCCATCACCCGGCAACTGGTGGTCTCCGCCAGCGCGGTGGAGAAGCACATCGGCAACATCTTCGCCAAGCTCGGCCTGCTGCCCGACGACGCCCAGCGTCGCCGAGTACTCGCCGGGCGAGTTCGCTAACCGGCCGCCGAGCCGAAGCGGTTCACCCATTCGGCTGCCGCGGGCAGCACGTCGTCGAGCGGGGCCACGTCCGGATACCAGGCCTTCTCCCACTCCAACGACACCCAACCCCGCCACTCGTGTTCGCGCAGGGTGGTTCCGATGGCGGTCAGCGGTACGGACCCGGTGCCCAGCGGGACCGGCGTGGTGTCGGCGGCGGAGGCGGCGTCCTTGATCTGGACGTAGCGCAGCAGCCCGGCGAGGGCCTCCGCCGTGTCGGCGGGCTGCTCGCCGTGCCGCCACGGGTGCAACGCGTCCCAGATCACCCCGACCGCGCCCGCGAACGGTCGGACAAGGGACGCGACCGCCGCGCCCGTGGGGTGCGAGTCGTGGGTCTCGACGAGCATGGTGACGCCGCGCGCGGTGGCTTCCGGAAGCAGTACCGCAAGTCTGTGTCCGGCGCGTTCGGCGTCGCCCTCGCCGGTGCCGCCCGGAAAGATCCGCACGGCCGGTGCGCCCAGGTCGTGGGCCAACTCGAGGAGCCGGCTGATCATGGACAGCACGACCGGGTCGGGCGTGGGCGCGCAGATGCCGGCGTAGCCGGCCAGGCACGGTACGGCGAGGTCGGCGTCGGCGATCCGGGCACGGATGGAGCGGCGTTCGCCGACGGGTAGGTCCAGGTGGACGAATTCGTCCTGGTGTACCCGCAGTTCGAGACCCGTGCAGCCGTGCCGCAGGGCCCGGGCGAGGTGTTCGTGCAGGGGTCGGCCGGGCGCGCCGAGCGTGCTGAACGCCCATCGTTTCGCACGCTCGGGTGTGCTCACGTGTCCTCGACTCCCTCGCCCGGCGCCGCACCACCGATCGGTTCGGCCGGGCCTGGCCGAACGGCGACTGGTAAGCGCTTTCCGTACGCGAGGTTAGATCGCCGTCGGATCGCCGGTCAAGCGGACGCCGCCGCGCCGCTCCCGGCTCAGCCCAACGTGTAGTTCAGGACGTAGGTGTGGCCGCCGTCCTCGGCTCGGACGATGTCGAGCGTGCCGCCGATGCCGGCCAGTTCGTCCGACCCGGTGCCGGCGACCACCCGGATGGCCAACTGCTCGCCGTCGCTCCCGGGTGCGCTGTGCTGCACGACGAAGGAGCCCTTGCGGCCTGCCAATTCGCCGGTGAAGCGTTCCACGGCCACGTAGGCCGCGGGGTTGCCTTCGAGGTCGTTCACCGAGAGCATGTGCACCGTGCTGGTGCCCACCAGGTCGCCGGCGAAGGTCTTGGTCATCCGCACCCGGCCGAGTGCGGCGCCCGGGGCCTCGTCGACCGTCTCCGGTTCGAACGAGGTGAGTTCGAAGGACCCGCGAGCCGTCGTAGTCATTGTGCCACCCTCAGTCGTTGCCTACCGTGTCACGCCGCAGCCTTGCACACGCCTGCGACAACGCCCGCCGTGGAAGCGTGATCGCCCGCCGTTGTGAACGCCCGCTGTCGAGCGGGAACGTCCACGGTCGTGCACGTCCACCGTCGAAGTACGGGAGTCCCGCCGCGACATCCGTGGGCTCATGGGGGAATCTCCCGACCGACGACGCCATGGCCGGGTGCGGCGCGACGCCGCTGCGCGAGGAAGTCGCCCGTCGAGCGGGGACGAAAAAAGGCGAGGGAACTCTCCCCGCCATATACAACTTATAGCGCGTCGGGGGGCTTGCGGCAAGACCCCGGTTGTCCCGCAGAATCGGCGGCCGAACGTCGAAACCCGCGGAACTGGGAGTCGCGAAGTGCGAGTGTTGTTGATGACGTGGGGATCGCGCGGAGATGTCGAACCGCCGGCGCAACCGGCGGTGAGCCTGCGCGACCCGGGCGCGCAGGTGCGGGTGTGCGCGCCGCCGGACGAGGAGTTCGTGGCGCTGTTGGCGCGTTCCGGCGTTCCGGCGTGCCGCTGGTGCCGCTGGTGCCGCTCGGCCCGACGGTTCGCTCGGTGGTCGCCGGCACGAGGCCACCGACGGCGGAAGACGCGTTCCGGCTCGCTCCCGAACCGGTCGCCGCGCGGATCGACACGCTCACCGCGGCGGCCGAGGGATGTGACGCGCTGCCGGCATTCGACCTGATGAGGGCCGGCGCCCGGGACGTGGCCGAGAGACCGCGCATCCCTACGTGACCGACCGGCTGTGGTCGGCGACAGACGCGACATCGTGTCCGTCACAGGGCATGACGGACCTCGACCTCGTACAGACCGGGGCGTGGATCCTGCCCGACATCCGCCCACTGCCAAGAGAGTTGGAGACCTTCCCGGACGCCGGTGCACCGCCGGTGTACGTGGGCTTCGGCAGCATGGCCGCGCACGCACCGGTGCGGGGGTGGCCGCGCGGCTGCTGCTCGACGCGGTCAGCCGGGACCGGCCGCCGGGGCCGTGTGACCCACGCGAGATCGTCGACCCGGAACCAGGAACACGAGAACCCACACCCCGGCGACCGGAACCGACGACGACCCACGAGGCCACGTCGGGCGAAGCGTCGCCCGCCCCCGCACCGGGTTCGTCAGGACAGTCCGAAACCCCCTGCCACGCGCCACGGTCGCACCGCGACCCCAGATCGGAGCCGATGCCGTGAACTCCCTGACCACCAACAGCGCGTTCGACCTTCCCGACCGCCTCTCCGCCAAGGCCGACCCGACGCTGATCGCCGGTGACGAGCGGCACTTCGCGGCCATCGCGGAGTGCCTGGAGCAGTCGATCGCCGACCTGTCCGACCGCCTCGACGCCGAGCGCAAGGCGCCCGGCGGCAAGGGTCGGCAGGCGATGGACCGGGACATCGAGATCCATCGGCTGACCACTCGCCTGCGTGCGTTGCGTCGCTTCGGTATGGACCTGTGCCTGGGACACATCGTCGGCGCGGACAACCCCGAGCCCGTGTACGTCGGTCGACTCGGCCTCACCGACAGCGCGGGGCGCCGGCTGTTGGTCGACTGGCGCACTCCCGCGGCCGAGCCGTTCTTCGGAGCCACCCACGGCAACCCGATGGGCCTGGCAAGCCGCCGCAGGTATCGCTGGACCCGCGGTCGGATCAGCGACTACTGGGACGAGGTGTTCACCACGGACGGGTTCGTCGGGCATGCCGCGCTCGACGACCAGTCCGCCTTCATCGCCGGCCTGGGCGGCAACCGCTCGCCCCGGATGCGCGACGTGCTCGGCACCATCCAGGCCGACCAGGACGCCATCATCCGCGCCGGATCCCGCGGCGCTCTCGTCGTCGACGGCGGTCCGGGCACGGGGAAGACCGTCGTCGCCCTGCACCGCTCCGCCTACCTCCTCTACTCCGACCCGCGCCTGGGTCACCGCCGGGGCGGTGTGCTGTTCGTCGGCCCGCACCAGCCCTACCTGAACTATGTCGCCGACGTACTCCCCAGTCTGGGCGAGGAGGGTGTGCAGACCTGCACCCTGCGGGACCTCGTCGCCGAGGGGGCCGCGGCAGGGATCGAGTCCGACCCGGAGGTCGCTCTCCTGAAGTCGTCCGCGGACCTGGTGGGGGCGATCGAGAAGGCCGTCCGGTTCTACGAGGAGCCGCCCACCAAGGGGATGACGATCACGACCCACTGGTCCGACATCCGGCTGACCGCCGGCGATTGGGCCGAGGCGTTCGAGGCGGCGGAACCCGGTACCGCGCACAACGAGGCACGCGAGCCGATCTGGGAGGAACTGCTCACGATCCTGGTGGACAAGCACGACGACGACGAGGTCTCGGCCGACCTGCTGCGCAGGTCCCTGACGCAGAACGGGGAACTGCTCACGGCCTTCAACCGCGCCTGGCCGCTGCTTGAGGCGACCGACATCGTCGGAGACCTGTGGACGGTACCCGCCTACCTGCGGATGTGCGCTCCCTGGCTCGGCCCCGACGACGTGCGGAAGTTGCAGCGCGGGAACGCCCAAGCCTGGACGATGTCCGACCTGCCGCTCCTGGACGCGGCTCGCCTGCGGCTCGGCGACCCGGAGGCGGCGCGCCGCAAGCGCCGACGAAAGGCCGCCGTAGCCGCGGAGCGCGAGCAAATGGCGTACGTCGTCGACGCCCTGCTGGAGGCCGACGACGACGGTGAGGGCGTGGTGACGATGCTGCGCGGCGAGGACTTCCGGGCCTCCCTGGTCGACGAGTCCGCCCGGCCCGGCATCGAACCGGACCTGCTCGCAGGTCCGTTCGCGCACATCGTCGTGGACGAGGCCCAGGAACTGACCGACGCGGAATGGCAGATGTTGCTGCTCCGGTGCCCCTCCCGGAGCTTCACCATCGTCGGGGACCGTGCCCAGGCCCGGCGCGGGTTCACCGAGTCGTGGCAGGAACGGCTCGAACGGCTCGGACTCGACCGGATCAACCTGGCCTCCCTGAGCATCAACTACCGGACGCCGGAGGAAATCATGACGCGGGCCGAGCCGGTCATCCGAGCCGTGCTCCCGGACGCCAACGTGCCGACCTCCATCCGCAGCAGCGGCGTTCCCGTCGTCCACGGATTCGTCTCGGAGCTGAACTCGATCCTCGACACCTGGCTCACCACCCATGCCGAGGGGATCGCCTGCGTCATCGGCGACCCCGCCTTCCGGTCGACGTCCCGCGTGCGGTCGCTGACCCCGGAGTTGTCGAAGGGGCTGGAGTTCGACCTGGTCGTCCTCATCGACCCGGAGGCGTTCGGTACGGGCATCGAAGGGGCGGTCGACCGTTACGTCGCGATGACCCGAGCGACCCGACAACTCGTCATCCTCACGAGTTCCTGAGGCGGCCGGCCCCGCTCCCGGCCGGGTCGGTGCCGTTCCGGGCGCGGGTGCCGGTCCGGGTGCGGGTGCCGTTCCGGTGCCGGACGGTTGGGTCAGCGGTGTCGGCGCACCGCGAGGGTCGTCGCCGCGCACAGTACGGCCGGCAGGAGCAGGGCCCAGGCCAGGTCGTGGGAGTCGGCTGCGCCGTTGATGCTGACGAAGGCGCCCATCGCGGCGACGCCGACCGTCGCGCCGATCTGGCGGACGGCGTTGAGGAGGCCGCCGGCGGCGGGTCACCCGCACCGGGACCGTCACCGCCGCCGCCAACGCGCTGGGCATCGCACCCTCCTCGGTCTCCGAACAGATCCGGGTGCTGGAGAAGTCGGTCGGCGTCGCCTTGTTCGACCGAGGTCCCAGGGGCATGACGCTCACCCCGGCGGGCGAGCGGATGCGCGACTGGGCCCTCCGTCTGCTCGACCAGGCCGAACAGGCCCGCCGAGAGGTCGCCGAGGCCGCGCCGCCGCTGCGGCTGGGTGCGCTGGAGAGCATCGCCGCGACGCACGTGCCCTCGGTGCTGGCCCGGCTCGGCGCGCGCCGACCCGACCTGCGGGTCCAGGTCAGTTCGGACGGTACGCACGACGATCTGCTGGCTGCCGTGGTCGCCGGCCGTCTCGATGCGACGCTGGTCCTGGACACCGGCACCTGGCTCGGCGAACTGGGCTTCGAACCGCCCTCGACCGCACTGGCGTTCGTCGACCTGGAGCCGATCGGGCTGGCCCTGGTCGCCGCGCCGGGCCACCCGCTCGAGGGCCGCTCCCGGATCACCGGCGACGATCTGCGCGGTCACCGGCTCCTGGTCAACGTGGCGGCCTGCTCGTTCCGCCTGGCCGGCGATCGACTCCTGGGCGCGGAGGTGGAACAGGTCCGGGTCGGCGGCGTCGCGGTCATCCGGGCGTGGACCGAACAGGGCCTGGGCGTAGCTCTGTTGCCGATCTTCGCGGTCGCCGACCAACTCGCTTCCGGCAAGTTGATCCGACTCGCCCTGGACGCCCCCGATCTGACCCTGCGTCTGGTCTGGCGCCCCGACCGGGAATCCCTCCCCGGCCTCCGCGAAGTCCTCTATGCAGCCGCCGCCCCCACACCGGGCACCCCCGCACCGGGCACCACCGCACCGGTCCTCCCGATCGCCGGAATGCGCACGGGGTCCTGACCCGACACCCACCGCCGTCCGGCTTCGCCGGGCTCACGCCGATCGCCGAGCCGCCGCACGCACTGCCCCGCAGCCACCGTGTCCCGGCGCAGTGCCCCGCCCGCTCGGCCGCGACATCGGCCTTCCCGTTCGCGCCGATGTCGGGTGTACCGACCGCCGACCGCCGGCTTGTCGATGGCCCCGCCCCGGCCTCCCGAGGGCGGGAGAGCGACCGCGGGCGTTTACGTTCGGAAGTCGGCGGTCACCCTTCGTTGCGGGAACCGGGGTCGGTGGACGGGAGTGCGATGGTGCGGCGACGACGGAACGTGCTTCGGTTCGCGGGCGGGGTGGCGTCATGGACCCGGTGACCGCCTCCCTGGTCGAGATCCACGATCGGCTCGGCGCCGTTGCCGACGGCGAAGTCGCGGACTACATTCCGCAGTTGGCCTCGGCCGACGCTCGGACGTTCGGGCTGGCCCTGGTGAGCATGTCCGGCCACTGCTACAGCGCGGGCGACACCGACGGGCCGTTCACCATCCAGTCCGTGTCCAAGCCCTTCGTGTACGCGCTCGCGCTGTCCGAGCTCGGCCCCGCCGAGGTGAGCCGCCGGGTCGGCGCGGAGCCCAGCGGCGAGGCGTTCAACGCGATCAGCCTCGAACCGGGCACCGGCCGCCCGGCGAACCCGATGGTCAACGCCGGCGCCATCGTGACCACCTCGCTGGTCCCGGCGGCGGACCCGCAGGACCGCTTCGAGCGCATCCGGGCGTGCCTGTCCGCGTTCGCGGGTCGATCCCTGGACGTCGACGAGGACGTGTACCGCTCCGAGGTCGACACCGGCGACCGCAACCGGGCCCTGGCCTACCTGATGCGCGGCGCGGGATCGTTGTCCGGCGACGTGGACGAGACCGTACGCACCTACTTTCGCCAGTGCTCCATCCGGGTCCGCGTCGGCGACCTGGCGGTGATGGCCGCGACGCTGGCCAACGGCGGCGTCAACCCGGTCACCGGCGACCGGGTGATCGCCGAGCCGGTGGCGGTACGGGCGCTCGCGGTGATGGCCACGTGCGGGATGTACGACACCGCCGGCGAATGGCTGCTGCGGGTGGGCCTGCCCGCCAAGAGCGGGGTGTCCGGCGGCCTGATCGCGTGCAGCCCCGCGCGCTTCGGCATCGCCGTACACAGCCCGCCCCTGGATCGCGCGGGCAACCCGGTGCGCGGCGTGATCGCGCTCACCGAACTCTCCCAACGCTTCGCCCTGCACCTGATGCACCAGCCGGGCCGGCACACCGCGACCGTCACCGATGTCACCACCGCGCTCGACCACCCCTCCTACCGGGCCCGCACCCCGGGGCAGCGCGCGGTCCTCGACCGCGAGGGACACCGCATCGTGGTCATCCGGGCCCAGGGGATGTTGGAATTCACCGAGACGGAGCACCTGCTGCACGCGCTCCGCGAGTTCGTGCCGGACGCACCCGGCTGGATCGTCCTGGACCTGGACCGGGTCACCCGGATCGCGGTCGGCCCCGCCGCCATGCTCGGCGCCGCTCTGGCCGATCTCGCCACCGCCCGTCACGAGCTCGCCATCGCGGCCCGGGAACCGCTGCTGGACCCGATCGCCGACCCGGGGCCGTGGACCCCATTCCGCAGCTGTGCGGAGGCCGTCGCCTGGTGTGAGGACCGGCTGCTGGCGGTGGCGCGGTCGTCCGAGTGACCCGGTCCGAGTACGGCGGCCGGCCCATCCATCGCCGCAGGCCGCAGGCCTGCGGGTCGGCCGCGAAAAACTTCTGCCGGCAACCGGTCACATTCCCGGGTCGGCGGGGGCCACATCGTCGTCGGACCGGAAACGGACCCCGCACGACGCCATCGCAGACCCGATCCGGAACGCGAGTCCGGAACCCGAGTCCGGAAGCCAGAGGAGCCCATCATGACCGCAGGTATCAAGACGGTGATCTATCCCGTCCGCGATCTCGCCAAGGCCAAGGAGTTGTACACCCGGATCCTGGGGGTGGAGCCGCTGATGGACGAGGTCTACTACGTCGGCTACCGGGTCGCCGGCCAGGACATCGGCCTGGACCCCAACGGTCACGCCAAGTGGGCCGCGGGCCCGATCGCCTACTGGCACGTCGAGGACATCGCCGCGACCTACAAGTCCCTGGTCGAGGGCGGCGCGGAGTCCGTACAGGAGGTCAAGGACGTCGGTGGCGGCAAGCTGACCGCCGTTCTGAAGGACGCCGACGACAACCCCATCGGCTTGATCCAGGGCTGATTCGGTCCCGAGCGGGGCCCGGGCCGCAAGCCACGGCTCCACGACGCGCCCCGGAGCGCGGCACGACCGGCGAGGCCGGCACCCGAAGGTGTCGGCCTCGCCGCACGTCGGAGACGCGGCCCGGGTCACCGAGACGCATGGCAGCGACTCGGACCCCGCCCGAGCGGCCCCGATACCCGCCGGCCACGCGTTACGCGTTCTCGGACAGTTCGTACGTTCCGTACGTGGGTGCCCCGAGCCGTTCGTAGGAGTTGAGGACCACTCCGGTCCCACTGGTGCGCGACTCGGTGAGGGTGAAGGCGGTCGGCTGTACACCGGGGACGAACAGTCGCTTGCCGGAGCCCACGGCGACCGGGAACGTCAGCAGGTGCATCGTGTCGATCAGCCCGAGTCGGAGCAGCGCGCCGGCCAAGGCTCCGCTGCCGTGGATCTGGAGTTCGTGGCCGTCCTGCTCCTTGAGCGCGGCGACCTCCTTGCCGAGATCGCCGCCGAGCAGCTTGGTGTTCGCCCACTCGGCCGAAGTCAGCGTTCCGGTGGGAACGTACTTGGGCAGCTCGTTGAGCCGGGTGGCGATCGGGTTGTCGGGGTCGGTCACCTTCGGCCAGTACGACGCGAAGATTTCGTACGTCCGGCGCCCGAGCAGGAAGGCGTCCGCCCGGCCGATGACGTCGGTCATGAACCGCCCGAAGTCCTCGTCGCCGTACGGCACCGACCAACCGCCGTGCTCGAATTCGCCGCTGGGGTCCTCCTCCGGGCCACCCGGAGCCTGGTAGACGCCGTCGAGGGTGAGAAAAGTGGTGAGAACGAGCTTCATGGCCGTGCCCTTCATGGTTTCCGAACCGTCACATGCTTCGACTGCGGGCCGGCCGGAAACTCATCGATGCGGGAAGGATTCTTCCGAAGTGCCCAGCACGACGGCGAGCCACACACGCCGCGCCTCACACACGTCACGAGGAGCCACGACATGTCGTATCCGACCTACCCCGAGACTCGCTACCACGGCGAGGACGGCGAAGTCAGTGCCCGCTTCCGCCCGGCCGGGCATCCGCCCGAACTGACCACGGCCGGTGCGAGCTATCACTACCTGGCCACGACCGACTCCACGGACGGCGAGTTCGGGCTGTACCGGGTGGACATGCACGCGGTGCCCAGCGGCCCGGGCACGCACTTCCACCGGACCATCTCCGAGTCGTTCTTCGTACTGTCCGGCACGATCCGGCTCTTCGACGGCAACGCATGGCGCGATGCCAAGGCCGGTGACTTCCTGTACGTGCCCGTCGGCGGCCTGCACGCGTTCCGAAACGAATCCGGCGAGCCGGCATCGATGCTGCTCCAGTTCGCGCCCGGCGCGCCGCGCGAGGTGTATTTCGAGGGTATCCCCGAACTCGAACACCTCACCGACAAGGAACGCGCGCAGTTCTTCCTGCGCCACGACAACCACTGGGTGGATCTCGGGGGGTAGGGGGTGTTGTCGGGCGACCTTGCTGCCGGCTTGCGAGGGGGCGGAGGCGGGGGGCAACGAGTCGGGGCGGCCCGGGGCACGGGGGCGGCGTTGCTGCTTGTTGGGCGACTTTGTCGCGGTGGACAGGTCGAACGGGCGCACGAGTTCGGTCCGGATCAGCGCCTCGATCGTGGTGTCGTCGGCCGTCGCGCGCCGCATCGGCGCGGGCACGGCCGGCACCAGAGCGGGCACGCCCTCGGCCTCGCCGACGGCCGTCGCGAGCACGGGGTGGCGCGCGACGGTGGCCGCATGTCCGCCAGCGCCTGTTCGGCCAGTCCCAGTGCCCGCCGACATCGATCCGCGTCGCCCAGCGCGGCGTACGCGCGCCCCTCCAGCGCGTACAGC
>NZ_JBEXCV010000148.1:0-21570 GCF_040605455.1 Embleya sp. NPDC005575
CGACGGCCGGTCCCGGGGGAGCCGGGACCGGCCGGCGCGCGACGTGCGACGTGCGACGGGTGCGACGTGCGACCGGGCGCGTCAGTAGCGGACGAGCGCCGGGATGGCCGGGGCGGCCGAGCCGGACAGGCCGAGCGTGGCGTCGTACGCCTTCTTCCAGTCGCCGCTCTTCTCGTGCGCCTCGAGGGCGTCGCTGACCGCGTTGCGGAACACCGCGTCGTCCTTGTTCAGGCCGACGCCGTAGTTCTCCACGGTGAACGGCTCGCCGACCACCTTGAGCGCGCCCGGGTCCTTGGCCGCGTAGCCCTTGAGGATCGCGTCGTCGGTGGAGACCGCGTCGACCTGGTTGGAGAGCAGGTTCTCGACACACAGCGAGTAGGTGTCGAACACCCGGGTGGTGGTGTCGGGGAACTTGGACTGCAGGTTCTGCAGCGGGGTGGAGCCCTTGGCGGAGCACACCGTCTTGCCCTTGATGGTGTCCTTGCCGGTGATCGCGGTCTCGTTCTTGCGAACCAGGAGGGACTGGCCGGCGATGTAGTACGGACCGGCGAAGGACACCTGCTCCTTGCGCTTGTCGGTGATGCTGTAGGTGCCGACGTAGTAGTCGATGTCACCGTTGACCAGCGCGTTCTCCCGGTTGGTCGACGCGATCGCCTTGAACTCGATCTTGTCCGGGCCGAAGCCGAGGTCGGCCGCGATCATCTTGGCGATCTCGATGTCGAAGCCCGAGTACTTGCCGGTGGCCGGGTCCTTGGAGCCGAGGAAGGGCTGGTCCTCCTTGGCACCGACGATCAGCTTGCCGCGCCGCTTGGCGTTGTCGAAGGTCTTCGAGCCGGTGAGCGCGGCGTCCGCCTTGGGCGTGTAGCTGGGCAGCTCGGGCTTGGTCGCACCGGGCGCGCCCTGCGAACCACCGGTGGTACCGCCCGGCGTCTTGGCCTCCGGCGAACCGTCCTTGCCGCACGCGGTACCGAACAGGGCGAGCACGGCGATGCCGGCGACGGCCACGGATGAGCGCATCTTCATGATCAACGTCCTTGAGTGAAAGGGAGAGCGGCCTGACGACAGACGAACTGCAGGGTGCGAAGCGTGAGTTGCGCCATCGGGCGCACTGGGGGCGCCCGATGCGGCTCAGTGATGCAGGATCTTGGAGAGGAAGTCCCGAGCACGGTCGCTGCGCGGGTTGCTGAAGAATTCGTCGGGCGTGTTCTCCTCGACGATGCGGCCGTCGGCCATGAAGATCACCCGGTTCGCGGCGGAGCGCGCGAAGCCCATCTCGTGGGTCACCACGACCATCGTCATGCCCTCGCGGGCCAGGTCGCGCATGACCTCCAGGACCTCGTTGATCATCTCCGGGTCGAGCGCGGAGGTGGGCTCGTCGAAGAGCATCACCTTGGGCTCCATGGCCAGCGCACGGGCGATCGCGACGCGCTGCTGCTGACCACCGGAGAGTTGGGCCGGGTACTTGTCCGCCTGGCTGCCCACGCCGACCCGGTCCAGCAGTTCGTGCGCCCGGCGGGTGACCGCGTCGGCCTTCTCGCGACGGACCTTGAGCGGGCCCAGCGTCACGTTCTGGAGCACGGTCTTGTGCGCGAACAGGTTGAACGACTGGAAGACCATGCCGACGTCCGAGCGCAGGCGGGCGAGTTCGCGACCCTCCTGCGGGAGGAGGTTCCCGTCGATGGTGATCCGGCCGCCGTCGATCGCCTCCAGCCGGTTGATCGTGCGGCACAGCGTCGACTTTCCCGATCCGGACGGACCGATGACGACGACGACCTCGCCCCTGTGGATCGTCAGGTCGATGTCCTGCAACACGTGCAGGGCGCCGAAGTGCTTGTTGACGTTCTCCAACACGACGAGGGGCTCGCCGGGGTGCGCGTCCTTGCCGATGTCGCGCTTGGTGAGCACCGGCGGCTTCGGTGCGGTGTCAGAGGCATCCGTCGTCACGATGGCGGGCTCCGTCCAGAGTCGTCCCGTATCTTTTTGCGCGACCGGGTGGCAGGTGGGTTCGAGAGTCTCCCGGCGAGGCCGGGTGGTGCGTGACACTAGGGCAGGCAGCACCCCCCCAGTCAGTGCACTTGAGCTTGTCTTGAGGTCAAGAGTCGGTAACGGACCGTCAGATGTGAGGAACCACGTGCGCCTCCTGCTCGTCGAGGATGATCTGCGAGTCGCCACGCCGCTACGCGCGGTTCTGGGCCGGCACGGCTTCACCGTGCGACACGCCACCACCGGCGAGGAGGCCCTCGCCGCGCTCGACGACGTGCCCGACGTGGTGCTGCTCGACCTGTCGCTGCCCGACCACGACGGCTTCGAGGTGTGCAGTCGGATCCGGCGGCTGTGCGACGTCCCGGTGATCATGGTCACCGCGCGCGCGGACATCCGATCGCGCATACACGGGCTGAACCTGGGCGCCGACGACTACGTCACCAAGCCCTACGACATCGGCGAACTACTGGCGCGCATACACGCGGTGAGCAGACGTACGCGCAGTGACGCACCGATCGCGGAGGGTGCGCCTGCCGCCAAGGGGCCCGGCGGCATCGTGTTGGACCCGGCCACCCGGCGGGTCACCGTCGGCGGTGTCGACGTGGTGCTCACCCGCAAGGAGTTCGACCTGCTCGCCCTACTGGCACAGCGCCCGGGCGTGGTGTTCCGGCGCGAACAGATCATCAGCGAGGTCTGGCACACCAGCTGGGCGGGCAACAACCGCACCCTGGAGGTGCACGTCGCGTCGCTGCGCTCCAAGCTCGGCAATCCGGCGATCGTCGAGACGGTGCGCGGCGTGGGCTACCGTGTCGTTCCCGAGGCCTGATCCCACCGGCTTCCCGACGGATCGTCACCGGCTCCTGTGCGTACCCGCCTGCTCGCCCTGCTCCTCGCCCTGATGACCGCGGTGCTGATCGCGCTCGGCATCCCGTTGGCGATCTCCCGCGCCTCCGCCCATCAGCAGGAGCTGATCCGCGACCGCGTGGACGACCTCACCCGCTTCGTTTCGGACACCCAGCTGACCGTGGTCTCGGACACCCTGCGCGCGCAGACCGACGGAGGACAGCCACCCGGCCCCGACGCCGCCGACCTGGACATGTTGCGCTCCGAACTGGAGCGCTACGAGGCCGTCTACGGCATCCGGGTCGGCGCCTTCGATCGGCGCGGCCAGCCGATCGCCGTGTCGCATCCGGGATTTCGCATCGATCCGCGGTCGCCGGCGTTCACCGAGGCGCTCGCCGGGCGGCGCAGCGACGACCCTGGACAGGTGTGGCCCTGGCAGCGCGACCGCATCGTGGTGGCGGTCCCGGTGATCCACCGCGGCGACGTGGTCGCGGTCGTGTTGACCGACTCGCCGACCGGCCGGATGCGCTCGAAGATCCAACGGGTGTGGCTGATTCTGGTCGCCGGCGAGGTGGTCGCGGTGCTGGCCGCGCTGCTGCTCGCGACCCGGCTCACCGGCTGGGTGCTGCGCCCGGTCCGAGTGCTCGACTCGGTGACCCACGAGATCGCCACCGGCCGGCTCGGCGCACGGGTGGCCGGCGCCCAGGGGCCGCCGGAACTGCGGCGGCTGGCAAGGTCGTTCAACGAGATGGCGGACCACGTGGAGACCGTCGTGGACCAGCAGCGGGCGTTCGCCGCGGACGCCTCACACCAACTGCGCAACCCGCTGTCCGCGCTGCTGCTGCGGATCGAGGAGCTGGGCCTGTCGCTGCCGCCGGGCCACGGCGAGACTTTGGAGGGCGTGCGCGAGGAGGGCCGGCGGCTCACCCATGTCCTGGACGAACTCCTGGAGTTGGCGCTGGCGGAGAACGCCCGCCCGTCCCCGCGGGCCGTGGACGTGGCGGCCCTCGTGCACGAACGGGTCGACGCGTGGCAGACGTTGGCCCGCAGCCGCGGTCGCCGGTTCGAGCAGGAGGGCCCGCTCGCGCTGACCGGCAACGTGGACCCGGTCACCCTGGGCAGCGCGCTCGACGCGATCCTGGACAACGCGCTCAAGTTCGCCCCCGAGGACACCACGATCACGGTGGCGTGCTCGGCGGTGGGCAGCGAGGTGGAGATCCGCGTCAGCGACCGCGGCCCGGGGCTCACCTTCGAGGAGATGCGACGGGTGGGCGACCGGTTCTGGCGCAGCCCGCGGCATCAGAACGTGGACGGCTCGGGCCTGGGCCTGTCGATCGCCCGCACGCTGCTCGCCGCGAGCGGCGGGACGATCGACTTCGCCGCGCGCGAGGGCGGCGGGCTGACCGTCACGCTGACCGTGCCCAGGGCCGACTGAGCCCGCGCCGGGGCGGGCACACGGCCGCCGCCGATACCCGTGCTATTCGGCCACCCGGCACTGCGGCGCACGCGGCTGCGGCAGGCCCAGCGGGCGCAGCCGCACGTCGTAGGCCCGCTGCCAGTCACCGTTGGCGATGTGTCGGTTCAGCGCTCCGCACACCGCGTCCGCGAGGGCGACGTCGCCCTTGCTCAGGCCCACGCCGTACGGCTCGTCCGAGAACGGCCGCCCCAGAATCCGCAGCGTGCCCGGGTACTGGGCGACGAAGCCGGACAGGATCGCGTCGTCGGTGCTGACGCCGCGCACGTTCTTGGCCAACAACTCGTCCACGCACTCCGAGTACTTGCCGCGCTCCTGGACCTTCATGGTCGGGAACTCGGTGCGGATGCGGTTCGCCGACGTCGACTCGCGCACCACGCACACCGCGCTGTCGGCAAGGTCCTCGGGGCCGTTGACGTCCGGCTCGTCCGAGCGGACCAGGAAGTCCTGGCCGGCGATGAAGTACGGCCCGGCGAAGGAGACCTTCTGCGAGCGGGCGGCGTTGATCGTGTAGCTGGCCACGACCAGGTCGACCTGACCGCTGGTGATCCGGTACTCGCGGTTCTGCGTCTCCACGTCCATGAACGTGACCCGGTCCTTGAACCCGAGATCGTCCGCGATCATCCGCGCGATATCGTCGTCGAAGCCCTGATACGCCTGGTCGCCGGTGCGCACGCTCCACCCGGGTTGGTCAGGTTTGACCCCGATGATGATCCGGCCCCGGGCCACCATCTCCCGGTAGGTCGGCGAGTTCTTGCGCAAACCGGCGAGCGGGTCGGGGGCGTGCGTGCCGCCCTCGGCCGGGTTGTTCTCCACCGCGAGCCAGGACACGCCCACCGCGACCAACAGGAACGCCAAAGCGGCGGGCAGCGCGATCCGGGTGCGCCGCCACCACCGGGCCCGGCCCGCGGGCCGCGATTGCGGCTCCTGCGGCGGGCCTTCGCCCGCGTAGGTGGCCTCGACGTCCTCCTCCGGCTCCTCGCGCTCGCGCCGGGGCAGCGGGTCGCCGCCCCAGGTCACCGGCACCGAGTCCTGCACCACCCGGGTGAGCAGCGCGTCGGTCTCCTTGGCGTCCAGCCGCCGGATCGGGTCCTTGCGCAACAGGCCCATGATCACCGGCTCCAGCGGACCCGCGTGCCGGGGCGGCGCGGGCGGCGCGTTCACCACGGCGTCCACGACCTCCACTGGGGAGGCCCGCCGAAACGGCGCGAGGCCCTCGACCATCTCGTACAGCGTCGCGCCCAGCGACCACAGGTCGGAGGCCGGATCCAGCGCGTCCGGCCGGTCGGCGAGCGTGTGCTCGCTCGATCCGTTGTCGGTGAGCACGCCGGCCCGACCCCGGGAGAACTGCTCCGCGCGCTCGGGTGCGAGGTAGCCCGGGGTGCCGAGTAGTTCGCCGAACTGGGTCACCTGGGGCGCATCGGCGAAGGTGGCGATGCCGAAGTCGGTGAGCACCACCCGGCCGTCCATGCCCAGGAGCACGTTCGCCGGCTTCACGTCACGATGCAGCACACCCTTGGCATGCGCGGCGCGCAGCGCCCGCAGCACGTCCAGGCCGATCCGGGCCGCCTCGGCGTGGTCGAGTCGACCCTCCGCGCGGATCACGTCGGCCAGCGAGCGCGAGATCACCAATTCCATGACGATCCATGGCAAACCGTCCTCTTCGAAGACGTCGTGCACCGTCACCACGTTCTCGTGGCGGATGCGGGCCGCGGCGATCGCCTCGCGCTTGCTGCGCTCCAGCCAGGACCGCTGCGAGCCCGCGTCCAAGGACTTGGGGAGCAGCAACTCCTTGACCGCGACCTCGCGGCCGAGGGCGGTGTCCACAGCCAGCCAGACCTCGCCCATACCGCCTCGGCCGAGACTGCGGCTGAGGCGGTAACGATTGTTCAGTATTCGGCCGATCTCCCCCTCGGACACCGCGGTCGCACCCTCCTCCCGAGCAAGCGGGCCTCCCTGACCATGTGTGCGGCCTTCCCCCCGGTCGGCTCACAGCGTCGGTTCGGGGACCGCGGACGGTCTGGCCTACAAGCTCAGAGCGTAGATGTCGGTCCCGAACACGATGACACGAACCCAGCATGTGCCATCGGGGCCGCTTCGCGCGACGCCCTTGGCATCACGATCTGTCCGATCAGGGTTTCACCGATCGGTACCACCGCTGAGCGCCCGTGTGCAGCGGTAGCGGATCGGTGAAGATCGCCGTCCTGGGGTCGACCAACTGGGCCGCGTGCACCTCGCGTCCGATCGCTTCCCGATTCTCCATCACCGTCTCGGTCACCCGCCTGATCAGCACCGGATCCTGCGAGGCCTGAGTGACCAGCAGATTCGGGACCGCGATGGTGGGCGTCTCGGTGCCGCCGGGATAGGCGTCCGCGGGCACCACCGCCTCGCGGTACACCGGCCCGTAGCGATCGCGCAGCTTGCCCGCGAGGTCGCCGAGTTGGACCAGCCGCAGCGACCAGTGCTCGGCCAGGTCGGAGACCGCCCCGGTGGGCAGCCCACCGGACCAGAAGAACGCGTCCACCGTGCCGTCGCGCAGTCGCTGGGTGGCCTCCCCGATGCCGATCCGGACCGGAGTGATGGCCCGCTCCAGGTCACCCATGCCCACCTCGCTCAGCAGCCGGCGGGTGATCAACTCCACGCCCGATCCGGGCAGCCCCACCACCACCCGGCGCCCGCGCAGGTCGGTGATCTTCTGCACGGGGGAACCGACCGGAACGACCAGTTGCACGTAGTCGTCGTACAACCGGGCGACGGCCCGCAGCCGCTCGCGATCGCCCGGTCCCAGATCGGCCACCGCGTCGGCGGTGGCGATGCCGAAGGTGTCGACGCCCTCGATCACCCGACGCAGGTTCTCCACCGACCCACCGCTGGAGTTCACCGTGACCTTGACGTCCAGGTCCGCGGACAGCCGCGGCCGCAACAGTTCGCCGTAGCGGTGGTACACCCCGGTCGGCACCCCGGTGGCCAACGAGACCGGCCCGCCCGGGGTCGGCCGGTCGTCCTGCGAGAACACCACGTACCCGCCGACCAGGCACAACAGCACGAGCGTGACCAGCGCGGCCCGAACCAGGCGGGGTCGGCGCGCACAGGCGTCGCGCAGGGAAACGGGGAGGAACGACAAGGAGGGCACGGCGGCGATATTGCCATGGAGGTCGGCCACACGCCCGGGGAAGCAAACCCCGTACCCTGTCGGGTGTTATGACTGCGCGAAGCTATGAGGTCCGCACCTACGGGTGCCAGATGAACGTCCACGACTCCGAGCGACTGTCCGGTCTGCTGGAGGACGCGGGGTACGTCCGCGCGCCCAAGGGGGAGTCGGCCGACGTGGTCGTCTTCAACACGTGCGCCGTCCGCGAGAACGCGGACAACAAGCTGTACGGGAACCTGGGCCACCTCGCGCCCGCGAAGGCGGAACGCCCAGGCATGCAGATCGCGGTCGGCGGCTGCCTCGCGCAAAAGGACCGGGACACCATCGTGCGCAAGGCGCCGTGGGTGGACGTGGTCTTCGGCACGCACAACGTGGGCTCGCTGCCGGTGCTCCTGGAGCGGGCCCGGATCGAGCAGGAGGCCCAGGTCGAGATCCTGGAGTCGCTCGACGTCTTCCCCTCCACGCTGCCCACCCGGCGCGAGTCGGCGTACGCGGCGTGGGTGGCCATCTCGGTGGGCTGCAACAACACCTGCACGTTCTGCATCGTGCCCGCGCTGCGCGGCAAGGAGAAGGACCGCCGACCCGGCGACGTGCTCGCCGAGATCGAGACCCTGGTCGGCGAGGGCGTGATCGAGGTCACCCTGCTCGGCCAGAACGTGAACGCGTACGGCTCGGACATGGGCGATCGCGAAGCGTTCTCCAAGCTGCTCCGCTCGTGCGGACGGATCGAGGGCCTGGAGCGGGTGCGCTTCACCTCGCCGCACCCACGCGACTTCACCGACGACGTGATCGCGGCGATGGCCGAGACGCCGAACGTGATGCACCAGTTGCACATGCCGCTGCAGTCCGGCTCGGACACGATGTTGCGCGCGATGCGCCGCTCCTACCGGCAGGACCGGTACCTCGGGATCATCGAGCGGGTGCGGGCGGCGATGCCGGACGCGGCGATCTCCACCGACATCATCGTGGGCTTCCCCGGGGAGACCGACGAGGACTTCGAACAGACCCTGCACACCGTGCGCGAGGCCCGGTTCGCCGCCGCGTTCACGTTCCAGTACTCCAAGCGCCCGGGCACCCCGGCGGCCACGATGGACGGCCAGGTGCCCAAGGAGGTCGTGACCGAGCGCTACCAGCGGCTGCTCGCGCTCCAGGAGGAGATCTCCTGGGCGGAGAACCGCACCCAGGTCGGCCGCACCCTGGAGGTGCTGGTCGCCGAGGGCGAGGGGCGCAAGGACCACGACACCGCGCGGTTGTCCGGACGGGCCCCGGACAACCGCCTCGTGCACTTCGAACGCCCCGCCGATGGCGTGCGGCCCGGCGACATGGTCTCGGTCGAGATCACCTACGCCGCGCCGCACCACCTGCTTGCGGAGAAGCCGACCCTGGCGATCCGGCGCACCCGCGCGGGCGACGCGTGGGAGCGCCGCAACGCGGCCCCCGCGGCCACGCCGGGCGTGCTGCTCGGCATGCCGCAGATCGGCGCGCCCGCGGCTCCGGCGACGCCGACCGGGGTCGCGTGTTGCGACTGAGCACCGCTCAGGTCACGTTCCAGCCGAGCAGGACCGGCTGTTCGCGCTCGTAGCCGAGTGTGGACAGCCGGGCGGTCTCCAGCCGGAACAGCCGGCCGTCCTCGGGCGGCAGGCCCAGCCAGCGGGCGGTCAACACCCGGAGCAGGTGGCCGTGGGCGACGAGCACCGCGTCCTCGCCGCGCTCCAGTACCGGCCGCACCCGATCCAGCACCCGGTCGACCCGGCGGCCCACATCGGTGATCGACTCGCCCGGATGCTCGGCGTCGCCGGGGATCACCCCGTCCCGCCACAGGAACCAGCCCGGGACGGTCTCGCGGATCTCGTTCGTGGTGATGCCCTCGTAGCCGCCGTAGTCCCACTCGACCAGATCCGGTTCGAGCCGTCCGCCGGTGATCCCGGCCAGCTCCGCGGTGTGCCGGGCCCTGGTCAACGGGCTGATCAGGGCGAGCCCGAACTCGTGCCCGGCCAGCAGGTCCGCCACCGCCTTGGCCTGGGCCTCGCCCTCGGGCGTCAGCGGGATGTCGGTCAGCCCCGTATGCCGCCCGGACCTGCTCCATTCGGTCTCACCATGTCGCACCAACATCAGTTCTCGCATGTGATCCATCCCATCACGCGCCCCGGGAGGCGTCGCGGCGGCCACTTAGTACTCTCCCTGAATGCTCGTAGCCGCCGCGGTAGTCCCGTGCCCCCCGATGATCGTGCCCGAGCTGGCCCGCGGGGCCGCAGCGGAGTTGGACGCGCTGCGCGCGGCGTGTGATCAGGCGCTGGCCGGGCTGGCCGGGGCGGCCCCGGACCGGTTGGTCATAGTGGGCGCGGGCGATGCGGACGCGACCCTGGAGGGCGGGGGGACCGGCTCGTTCGCGCCGTACGGGCTCGACCTGGAGGTCACCCTGGGAACCGGCGCCGCGCAGCCGCTGTCGCCCGCGCTGACCATCGGCGCCTGGCTGCTCGGCCGCTCGCCGTGGGCCGCCGACCGGATCGCTGCGGGGACCGCGCCGAGCCCGGTGACTGCGGCGGTGATCGCGTCGGACGCCGACCCCGCGCGCTGTGCGGCCCGGGGCGCCGAACTGGTCGCGGGCCCCGATCGGGTCGCGCTCCTGGTGGTCGGGGACGGGTCCGCGTGCCGGACCGAGAAGGCCCCCGGCTATCTCGACGCGCGTGCCGAGCCCTACGACCGCGCACTGGGCGCGGCGCTCGCGGACGCCGACCCGGACGCCCTCGCGGCGCTGGACCCGGCGCTCGCGGAGGAGCTGTGGGTGGCCGGCCGGCCCGCCCTTCAGGTGCTGGCCGGCGCGGCGGGCCCGGGTCGGCACGGCCGGCTGCTCTACGCGGAGGCCCCCTACGGCGTCGGCTACTTCGTGGCGCTCTGGTCCTGATCGGCGACGACCCCGCGACGGTCGGACCCGCAACACGAAAGCCCGGGTATGAAAGCCCGGGTATGAAAGCTCGGGCACGAAAGCCCCAGGCACGAGCGCCCCGGGTACGAAAGAAGCGGGCGGTGGTCACCGGAATCCGGTGACCACCGCCCGCTTCACACTCACACGGTGGGATCGGCAGGAGGCCCGGGCGGCGTCGCCTCGGGTGCGTCGCCGCCGGTCTTGCGCAGCGATTCCTTGGCCTTGTCCGATGCGCCTTGGATCTTGTCGGTGTGCGTGCCGCCGGTCTTTCGATCGGCGACCTCGGCGGCCTTGTCGATGCCCTTGTCGGCCTTGTCGCCGTGCCGACCGAGCAACCCCTCGGCCTTGGCCTTGATGTTGTCGAAGACACCCATGTCCTGCTCCTCCTCGGATGCGCCCGTTGCGACCTGCTCGCCGGCCGTGTCCCCGGGAGTTAGGGGAGCGGGCGTGGTGGCCGCCGCCTCGACCGGTTCGGCCTCGGCGCCGGCCGAAGCCCGCGTTGCGGGCCGGTCCTCGACCAGCGTGGCGGTTTCCGTGCCCGCCGCGTTTTGTGAGCAGCACGAGCCGCTCTCCTCCGACGTGCTCGGACGCCGCTTGAACCAGTCGAAAACACTCACAATTTCTCCTAGACCGTATGTCTGTGGCCGTTGACGTGCATTTCGGCGACGTGCCGGGGCCGGTCCGCTGCGCCATCCGGGTACCGCCGCGCCGCCCGGAGTACAGCCGCCCGGGGATATGGGTCGTCGGAGATCAACGAGAGCGCGCGGGGCCGGTCACGACCTCGCGGGCGGCCGTACCGCAACGAGCGACGGCGCGACCCGGTGCGGTGATCCGGCAGACTTGGGGGGTGAGTCCCCGTGTCATTGCCGTCGTCGGTCCCACTGCGGCCGGAAAGTCCGATCTGGGGGTCGCCTTGGCCCGTGCGCTGCACGGGGAGGTGATCAACACCGATTCCATGCAGCTCTACCGGGGCATGGACATCGGCACCGCCAAACTGACCGTCGCCGAGCGCGCCGGCGTCCCGCACCACCTGCTCGACGTGTGGGACGTGACCAGCTCCGCCAGCGTCGCCGAGTATCAGCGCGACGCGCGGGCGCTGGTGGACGACCTGCTGACGCGCGGCCGGACGCCCGTGCTGGTCGGCGGTTCCGGGCTGTACGTGCGCGCGGTGCTGGACGACCTGGAGTTCCCCGGCACCGACCCCGAGATCCGGGCCCGCCTGGAGGCCGAGGCCGAGCGGGTCGGGCCCGGGCCGCTGCATGAGCGCCTGGCCGCCGCCGATCCGCCCGCCGCCGCGGCGATCCTGCCGAGCAACGCCCGGCGGATCGTGCGCGCGCTGGAGGTCATCGAGCTCACCGGGCGCCCGTTCACCGCCACCCTGCCCACCCACCGCTCGCTCTACGACAGCGTGCAGATCGGCGTGGACGTGCCCCGCCCGGTGCTGGACGAGCGGATCACCGCGCGGGTGGACCGGATGTGGGCGGCGGGTCTGGTCGAGGAGGTGCGCGAGCTGGAGAAGGTCGGGCTGCGCGAGGGCCGGACCGCCTCGCGCGCGCTGGGCTACGCGCAGGTGCTGCGGCTGCTCGCGGGCGAGTGCACCGACGAACAGGCCCGCGAGGACACCGTGCGCACCACCCGCCGGTTCGCCCGCAGGCAGGACACCTGGTTCCGGCGGGACCCGCGGATCGAGTGGCTGGAGCACTCCCGGGCCGATCTCCTGGACGCCGCGCTCGAACGGGTGATCCGACCCGCGTAGGGGTGTTGCGGGTGAGGCGCGCGTGGCACGGTGGGAGGTCCGTGACACACCCAAACCTGCTCGGGGGAGGCGGTCGTGATCCGCTCTGTTCGTCGCGCCATGGCGCTGGGTACGGCGCTGGGGCTCGCATTGACCATTCCGGGGGTGGCGTCCGCGCACCCCGGCGAGTCGGCCGGCCCGCCGTCCAAGCAGCCGGTGGCCACGGGCTGGGGTGGCGCGGTCTCCAGCGTCGACCCCGACGCCACCCGGATCGGTCTGGACGTGCTGCGCCGAGGCGGCAACGCGGTGGACGCCGCGGTGGCCACGGCCGCAGCCCTGGGTGTCACCGAGCCCTACTCGTCCGGGATCGGCGGCGGTGGCTACTTCGTCTACTACGACGCGCGCAGCCGCACGGTGCGCACCCTGGACGGCCGCGAGACGGCGCCCGCGAAGATGGACGAGGACGCCTTCCTCGACCCGGCCACCGGGCTGCCGATCCCGTTCGACCAGGGTGTCAACTCGGGGCTCTCGGTGGGCATTCCCGGCACCCCGCAGACCTGGAACACCGCGCTGCGCAAATGGGGCACCACCAACCTGCGCGCGGCGCTGGAGCCCGCGCGGGCGCTGGCCGAGCGGGGGTTCGTGGTCGACCAGACCTTCCACGACCAGACCGCGGCGAACGCGACCCGGTTCGACGACATCACCCCGACCGCGCGGCTGTTCCTGCCCGACGGGCAGCCGCCGGTCGTGGGCAGCGTGTTCCGCAACCCGGACCTGGCCCGCACCTACGAGCAACTGGGCCGCGACGGCGTGGACTGGTTCTACCGGGGCGGGCTCGGCCGCGAGGTGGTGCACACCGCGCAACAACCGCCGGTGGCGCCGGGCGCGGACCGGGTCTTTCGGCCCGGCCTGATCGACACCGGCGACCTGGCCCGCTACCGGGTCCTGGACCAGCGACCCACGCACGTCGACTTCCGCGGGCTGGACGTCTACGGCATGGCGCCGTCCTCGTCCGGCGGATCCACGGTGGGCGAGGCGCTCAACATCTTGGAGACCACCGATCCGCGTCGGCAGGACGAGGCCACCGCGACGCACTACTACCTGGAGGCGTCCCGCCTCGCGTTCGCCGACCGCAATCGCTACGTCGGCGACCCCGCCACCGTGGACGTGCCGCTCCGCGGCCTGCTCGCGGACGGCTACGCGAGGGAACGCGCGTGCCTGATCGACCCCGACCACGCCGCGGTGAGCCCGGTTCCACCGGGTGACCCGACGCCGCCGTACGACCGGGGCTGCCGACCCGTGGGCACGCCGGAGGCGAGCGAGCCGGTCGAGGGGTTGTCCACGACCCACCTGGTCACCGCCGACCGCTGGGGCAACGTGGTGTCGTACACGCTGACCATCGAGCAGACCGGGGGCAGCGCGATCACCGTGCCCGGTCGCGGTTTCCTGCTCAACAACGAGCTGACCGACTTCAACTTCGCGCCGCTCACCCCCGGCGTGTCCGACCCGAACCTGCCCGCGCCGGGCAAGCGCCCGCGCAGCAGCATGTCGCCGACCATCGTGCTCCGCGACGGTCGTCCGTTCATCGCGGTCGGCTCGCCCGGCGGCGCGACCATCATCACCACGGTGCTCCAGGTGCTGACCGGGCGCCTGGACCGGGGCCTGTCGCTGCCGCAGGCGGTCGCCGCGCCGCGGTTGTCCCAGCGCAACGGGGCGGCCACCGAGGTCGAACCCGGGGTGCCGGCTCCGCTGCGCGTGGCCCTGGAGCAACGCGGGCATGTGCTCAAGGCGAATCCGGAGATCGGTGCCGCCGCCGCGCTGGAGTTCCTCCCGGGGGGCCGGGTCCAGGCCGTGGCGGAGCCCACCCGCCGGGGCGGCGGCGCGGCGGGAGTGGTCCGACCCGGCTGATAACAGGCTCACTCGACGAGGCCGGCCCGCACCACACGAAAGCGGCGGCCCCGATGGAAACCCATCGGGGCCGCTGTCGGCCACGCCCCGGGGCGTGACCGACACGCTCTAGGATTGTCGAGTGAGCACTCTGCACTTCTTCAAGGGTCACGGCACCGAGAACGACTTCGTCATCGTGCCGGACGCGGACGGCGAGTTCACCCCGACCGCCGAGCAGGTCGCCGCGCTGTGCGATCGGCGTGCGGGCATCGGCGGCGACGGCCTGCTCCGGGTGGTGCGTTCGGCCAAGGATCCGGCCGCCGAGCACCTGGCCGGCGAGGCCGAGTGGTTCATGGACTACCGCAACTCCGACGGGTCGATCGCCGAGATGTGCGGCAACGGTGTGCGGGTGTTCGCCCGGTACCTGATCGAGCAGGGCCTGGCCGAGGCGGGCGAGCTGCGGGTGGCCACGCGCGGCGGGGTCAAGACGGTCATCGTGCCGATCGAGGGCCCGATCACGGTGGACATGGGCGTGCCCCGGCTGCCCGACTCCACGGGCATCGGGGTGGACGTCGAGGGGCGGGTGCGGCCCGCGACCAACGTCGACATGGGCAATCCGCACGCGGTGGTGTTCGTCGAGGACCTGGCCCAGGCGGGCAACCTGTACACGGCGCCGGCCGTGTCGCCGGCGGGGGTGTATCCCGACGGGGTCAATGTCGAGTTCGTGGTGCGCCGGGCGCCGGGGCATGTGGCCATGCGGGTGCACGAGCGCGGCTCCGGGGAGACCCGCTCGTGTGGAACCGGGGCGTGCGCGGTGATGGTCGCCGCCGCGCGGGCCGACGGCGCGGAGCCGGCCGTGACCGGCGAACCGGCCACCTACACCGTGGACCTCCCGGGCGGTCGGCTGGTGATCACCGAGCGCGTGGACGGCCACATCGAGATGGCCGGTCCGGCCGTGATCGTCGCGGAGGGACGGGTCGACCTCGACCGACTGTGAGACGTGGCCCCGCCGACGTCCCCGTGCGGTCGTTCGTCCGAACCCTGTGCACGCCCGATGCTCCGTGATAGGTCTTGCATGACCTGGTCAAGCAATGCCGTCATGGGGAGACGCCAGTATGAGCAGCATGGACACGGCACGTGATACCACTCGCGCGGTGAAGACGACGGTGCAGGCGGCGGGTGCCTTCTTCTTCGCGCCGCATACGGTCGCGCGCGGTGCGGAACTGGGTCTGGACGGCGTGACCCTGTACATCGCCGGTCGCGGCGGGGTGCTGGGGGACGTGGACGACGACACGGTGGTCCGCGCGTTCCACCACTTCACCGCCGACACCCTGCTCCCGCTGTGGGAGGCGGGCCGCAAGGTCGCGCCGCCCGCGCAGGTCGGCGAGCTGTACGCGGACTGTGCGCGGGCGTGGGGCCGTACCCATCTCGCGGACCTGCCCGAAGTGGAGCGGCTGGCCGAGATCACCACCTCGATCGTGCGTGCCAACGACCTGGGCGACCTGGCCCCGCTGTATTCGGCCTGGCGCGGCGTACATCTTCCGGATGACGCGCCCGGCCGGCTCGCGCAGAACCTGCAGACGCTGCGTGAGCACCGGGGCGGGCTGCACATCCTGGCGCTGGCCGCCCATCGCCTCACCCCGCTGCAGGCGCAGGCGGCCGAGGGGAGCCCGTACCTGGAGTTCTATGGGCATCGGAAGCCGTTTCCCGAGGTCACGGCCGATGTGGCGGAGCGCTACCGCGCCGCGGAGGAGCTCACCGACGAACTCGTGGCGGCCGGTTACGCGGTTCTGGACGAGGCCGAGGCGGCCGACTTCACCGCGTTCGCACCGGCCCTGGGTGCCCGGTTGACGCACTGACGCGAGCGGTCGGTCCCGGTACCGGGGTCCGGGAGAACCCCTAGGCGGGTCCTGCCTGGAGGTGGACCGCCTCGGGGGTCCCTCCTGCCAGGGAAGGACCCGCCCAACCCGACGCCGGGCCGACGCGGGGCGGGGGCATGTCTTCCTAGCCTGGAGGCATCAGTAAAGCGGGGGAGTGGTCGTGCGTTCGGGCGGCGGACCCCGCCCCGACCCAAGGAGAAACCATGTCTGCCCGCAACCGTCGATCGGCTCTGCTGGTCCCGCTGGTCGCACTTCCGCTGGTGCTCACCGCGTGTGAGTTCAACGTGGACAGCGATGGGCACGGGGCGGAGAAGAAGACCACGTCCTACGACGTCTCGCAGAATGTGCGCTCGCTCAAGGTGGACAGCGACGCGGGCAACGTCAAGGTGACGGAGGCCGACGTCAAGACGGTCAAGGTGACCGAGAAGCAGCACTACGACAACACGGCGCCGACGACCACGCACAACGTGGACGGCAACGGGCAACTGGTCCTCGACTACGACTGCGCGAGCAAGAAGGCATGCTTCGTGGCGTACGAGGTGACCATCCCGCGCGGGGGCGCCGCACTCGACATCCGCACCGACGCGGGCAATGTGACCCTGCGCGATGTGACCGGGACGCTCAACCTGCACACCAGCGCGGGCAAGATCGACGGCGAGGGGGTCACCTCGGCGAAGGTGACCGCGCAGACCGGTGCCGGGTCGATCGACCTGACCTTCACCAAGGCGCCGACCGACGTGGACGCCAAGACCAACGCGGGTCGGGCGACGGTGCGGGTGCCGGGCGGGCAGCAGTACGCGGCGGACGTGTCCACCACGATCGGCGACACCGACGTCAAGGTCTCGCGCAACGACCAGTCGCAGCACAAGATCAAGGTGCGCACCGACGCGGGGCAGGCCCGGCTGCTGACCTCGTGAGGGCGAAGGCTCGGCGGTGACGCGGGTCGAAGTGTTCAGCGCGTTCAGGCGGGTCGGCGGACGAACCGGCCGAAAACCCGGATGCCCGCGCGCGGGTCGTCGTGGGACCATCATGACGGCCGCCCCGGGGAATGGAGCGGCCCGCCGACTACGTTGAACAGGACGATATGACTTCTCGCTCACACCGCGCCGGACACGACGACACGGACTCGACTCCCCCATTCGACGACGCCGACGGCTTCGACGACGGAGCGGCCTTCGACGGATTCGGAACGGGCGATGACGTCGGGGTCGGTCCGCTCGACTACGACGGCGACCAGTTCGACCGCGAGGAGCGCAGCGCGCTCCGCCGAATCGCCGGGCTCTCCACCGAGCTGACCGACGTCACCGAGGTCGAATACCGACAGCTTCGCCTGGAACGGGTCGTGTTGGTCGGGGTCTGGACCGACGGGACCGCCGCGGACGCCGAATATTCGCTCAAGGAACTCGCCGCGCTCGCGGAGACCGCGGGCTCACAGGTGCTGGACGGGCTGATCCAGCGCCGCGACAAGCCGGACCCGGCGACCTACATCGGGTCCGGAAAGGCCAAGGAACTGCGCGACGTGGTGATCGCCACGGGCGCGGACACCGTGGTCTGCGACGGTGAGCTGACCCCGGGTCAGCTCATTCAGCTCGAAGACGTGGTCAAGGTCAAGGTCGTGGACCGCACGGCGTTGATCCTGGACATCTTCGCGCAGCATGCCAAGTCCCGAGAGGGCAAGGCGCAGGTCTCGCTGGCGCAGATGCAGTACATGCTGCCGCGCCTGCGTGGCTGGGGTGCCTCGCTGTCGCGCCAGATGGGTGGCGGCGGCGGTGGCGGCATGGCCACGCGTGGTCCCGGTGAGACGAAGATCGAGACCGATCGTCGGCGCATCCGGGAGAAGATGGCCAAGATGCGCCGCGAGATCGCGGACATGAAGAAGGCGCGGGACACCAAGCGGCAGGAGCGGCGGCGCAACGCCATCCCGTCGGTGGCCATCGCGGGTTACACGAACGCGGGCAAGTCCTCGATCCTGAACCGGTTGACCGGTGCGGGCGTGCTGGTGGAGAACGCGCTGTTCGCGACGCTGGATCCGACGGTGCGCAGGGCCGAGACGCCCAGCGGTCGCGGGTACACGCTCGCCGACACGGTCGGTTTCGTTCGGCATCTGCCGCACCAGCTGGTCGAGGCGTTCCGCTCCACCTTGGAAGAGGTCGCCGACGCGGATCTGATCCTGCACGTGGTGGACGGCTCCGACCCCACGCCGGAGGCCCAACTGGCGGCCGTGCGCGAGGTGTTCACCGAGGTCGAGGCGCACAAGGTGCGCGAGATCGTGGTGGTGAACAAGGCCGATGCGGCCGATCCCGAGGTGCTGGCCCGGCTGTTGCGTCGGGAGAAGCACGCGATCGTGGTGTCGGCGCGTACCGGGCAGGGCATGGACGAGCTGCTCGCGTTGATCGACGAGGAACTGCCGCGCCCGGATGTCGAGGTCGAGGTGGTCGTGCCGTACGAGCGCGGCGATCTGGTCGCCAAGGTGCACGGCACTGGCGAGCTGTTGGCCACCGAGCACCGCGAGGCGGGCACGTGGTTGCACGCCCGGGTGGGCCGGCAACTCGCCGCCGAGTTGGAGCGGTTCGTGGTCGCCAAGCGCTGACGTGGGCAGCTGGAGGGACCTCAGGCCCGGGTCGCACACGATGTCCGTGTGCGACCCGGGCCTTTGTCGTGTCCGTGGGGCCGGCGGTGCCCCCGCGTTCAGCGTTTGCGCTTGAGGTTGTCCAGCATGCGGCGGGCGTCCTGGTCCAGGTAGGGGCCGGCGATCCAGGTGTGTCCGGCGCCGCTGAGCGCGCTGTTGCCGATCAGCCGCAGCGTGCCGTCGGGGGCGGTGGCGTACCAGCCGCCGCCGCTGGCGCCGGCGGTCATGGTGCAGCCGATGCGCAGCAGGGGCGGGCTGTTCGAGTCGACGGTCATCCGGCGCGGGTCCTGGGTGCAGGCGAACATGGTCAGCCCGTCGAACGGGGCATCCTGCGGATATCCGTACGCGCCGGCGGCGGTCAGCTCGCGTGGGGCGTCGAACCACACCGGCAGGGCGCGGCCGACGACCTCCTCCAGGCTGCGTGCGCTGCGGTCGGGGTTCTTGACCTCGACCACCGCGTAGTCGTAGGCGGTGGCGGGTGACGTGGAGTTCGTGCCGCCGGCGCGCCACTGGTCGGAGGTGGACACCGAGGTCGCCCACCATTGGCCGAACGGCGCGACCGGGCCCGGGTTGCCGAGGTTGGCCAGGGTGGCCTGGCCGCTGCTGTTGAAGGCGGGCACGAACTGCAGGCTGGTGAACCAGGTGCCGCCGCGGCCGGCGTGGACGCAGTGGCCGGCGGTCCAGACCAGGTTGCTGCGGCCGGGGCGCTTGGGGTCGGCGACCACGGTGCCCGAGCAGACGGAGGGGCCGTCGGGGGCTTCGAAGAAGAGTTTGCCGGCGGCGACGGTGCCGGCCTCGCCGGTGTAGGGGCGGGCCACCGGGCGGGCCTGGACGGGTGCCGGCTTGGCCTCGGCGAGCACCTCCGGCAGCGGTTCTCGGGACGGTTGTGGGCCGGGTCGGTCGGGCGCCGCGGTCGGGGCGGGCGGGCCGTCCTCGCCCTTGGGGTCGCGGGGCTTGGCCCGGCTCATCCGTTCCGGGGTCCAGTGCGCGGGATCGCCGGGATCCGCGAGCGCCTCCGGGCCCCTGTCGTTGCCGCCGTCGTGACTGACTCCGTTGAGTGTCAGTGCCATGACGGTGCCCGTCACCAGCAGCGACACCGCCACCGTCAGCGTGACGAACAGCGTGCGAACGCCGTGCGTCAAGCGCCTACCTCCCCGTGTGCGCCCCCCGTGTATGAGCGCCCGACAGTATCGGAGGGGGGCGCGGCCGTGATCGGGCGGCGGTTCGGTCGTTGTTTGAGCAGGGGACGTCGAGTCGGCGATCGTCACTCGTTGTGATGATCGCTTTGCCCTGAGTCATCTCTTTGAGGTAAGCCTTACCTAAATTCCGATCGCCCTTGTGGAGGTGCCGCAGTCATGACCGCCGCCCTGACCAGGCCGGACGACCGCTCCGGCACCGAGGACTCGGCGCCGGCCGCGCCGCCGGCGGAAATCGCGCCCGCGGACACCGCCGCCACGGCCACCGTGCCCGCGGACACCAAGCAGATCGGTCGCCCGCGCATCGGCCCGTCGGCCGACGGGCCGGGCATCCTGCGCCGGCAGGCCGCCCGCGAGTCCTCGGCGCGCACGTACGCGCGCTCGTTGCCGATCGTGCCCGTGCGGGCCCGGGGGATGACCGTCGAGGGAGCCGACGGTCGGCGCTACCTCGATTGCCTCTCCGGCGCCGGCACGCTCGCGCTCGGCCACAACCACCCCGTGGTGCTCGCGGCGATCCGCGGCGTGCTGGACACCGGCGCGCCGCTGCACGTGCTCGACCTGGCCACTCCGGTCAAGGACCGCTTCGTCGAGGAGCTGTTCGCCACGCTGCCGCCGGAGTTGGCGCGGGACGGCCGGATCCAGTTCTGCGGGCCGGCCGGCACCGACGCGGTGGAGGCGGCGCTGAAGCTGGTGCGGACCGCGACCGGACGGCGCGGGGTGGTGGCGTTCACCGGCGCCTACCACGGGATGACCGAGGGCGCGCTGGCGGTCAGCGGGGACACCGCGATCCGCGACGCGACCGGCGCCGGCACCGGCGACGCCGTGCGGCTGCCGTTCCCGCAGCGATATCGCTGCCCGTTCGGCACCGGCGGCGCCGAGGGCGAGCGGGTGGCCGCGCACTACGCACGCACGCTCCTGGAGGATCCCAACGCCGGGGTGCCCGCGCCCGCCGGGATGATCGTGGAGCCGGTGCAGGGCGAGGGTGGGGTGCTGCCGGCGCCGGACGGCTGGCTGCGCGAGATGCGCCGGCTGACCGCCGAGCGCGGCATCGCGTTGATCGCCGACGAGGTACAGACCGGCCTGGGCCGGACCGGCACGATGTGGGGCGTGGACCACGCGGGGGTGGTGCCGGACGTGATGGTGATCTCCAAGGCGATCGGCGGCAGTCTGCCGCTCGCGGTGGTGGTCTACCGCGCCGAGCTGGACCACTGGTGGCCCGGTGCGCACGCGGGCACCTTCCGCGGCAACCAGCTCGCGATGGCGGCGGGCACCGCGACGATCGCCTTCGTGCGCGAGCACCGCCTGCACGAGCGGGCGGCCCTCCTGGGGGCCCGGCTCGCGGGCGCGCTGGGCGACCTGATGCCCGGTCAGCCGGCGATCGGCGACGTGCGTGGGCGCGGGCTGATGCTCGGCGTGGAGATCGTCGAGCCGGACGCCGCCGCGGACGCGTGCGGGACCCGGCCCGCGGCGCCGGCGCTGGCGCGCGCGGTGCGCCGGGAGGCGCTGGGTCGGGGGCTGATCGTCGAGTTGGGCGGGCGGCACGACAGCGTGGTGCGGCTGCTGCCGCCGCTGACGATGACCGACGTGCAGGCGGACGCGGTGTTGGAGCGGCTGGCGGATGCGATCGAGGCGGCTCGGGCCGGACAGGCGACCTCGACCGCCGGATCGGAGTCGGCGTGAGCACCGCGCGGCACGTCGGGCATCCGGTCGGGGCCGCGCTCGCGGGCGGGGTCGCGGGTGCCGACGCGCTGCGCACGCTGGTCGAGGTCGCGCTGGCCGCACTGGCGGGCGCCCCGGACCGACACGGGACAGATCCAGGTCACCCGGGACTCCCTCACGGCCTTGATGGACGATGTGGCCTCCGGG
>NZ_JBEXCV010000149.1:0-21268 GCF_040605455.1 Embleya sp. NPDC005575
TAGAGCATCACCTTGCCAAGGTGAGGGTCGCGAGTTCGAATCTCGTCGTCCGCTCCATGAGAAGGCCGGATCACTTATGTGATCCGGCCTTCCTGCTGTGCGCGAAAGGCATGCGTATCCCGGGCCCGCAAGGGCGCGGGTGCGCCGAGAACGCGACACCGCCGGACCCCGGCGAGGGGTCCGGCGGTGATCGATGTCGTGTCAGGCCCAGCGGCGGCCGGTCAGCCTCTCGTACGCCTCGACGTACTTCTCGTGGGTACGCAGCACGACCTCCTCGGGCAGCGCCGGCGGCGTGGTGTCCGAGGCACGGTCCCAGCCGGACTCGGGCGAGGCCAGCCAGTCGCGCACGTACTGCTTGTCGAAGGACGGCTGGGCGTGCCCGGGCTCCCATGCGTCGGCCGGCCAAAACCGCGACGAGTCGGGTGTGAGCACCTCGTCGGCCAGCACGAGCCGGCCCTCCGGGTCGAAGCCGAACTCGAACTTGGTGTCGGCCAGGATGATCCCGCGCTCGCGGGCGATGTCCCGGGCCCGGCCGTAGACGGCCAGCGTGGCCCGGCGCAGCGTGGCGGCCAGCTCGGCGCCGTGCTGCTCGGCAACGTAGTCGTACGAGACGTTCTCGTCGTGCTCGCCGACCTCGGCCTTGGTGGCCGGGGTGAAGATCGGCGCGGGCAGTTCGGAGCCGTCGGTCAGGCCCTCGGGCAGCGTGATCCCGCACACCGTGCGCGAAGCGCGGTACTCCACCAGGCCGGATCCGGCCAGGTAGCCGCGCGCGACGCACTCGACCGGCACCATGTCCAGGCGCCGGCACACCAGCGCGCGGCCGGCCCAGTCGGCGGGGGCGCCGGCCGGTACCTCGGTGGAGATCACGTGGTTGGGATACAGGTCCGCGAGCAGTTCGAACCACCACAGCGACATGCTGGTGAGGATCCGGCCCTTCTCCGGGATCTCCGGGTCCAGGACCCAGTCGAAGGCCGACATGCGATTGCTCGCCACCATCACGAGGTTGCCCTCGGCGTCGGTGTACAGATCACGCACCTTGCCGGTGTGGATGTGGATCAGGCCGGGAACCTCGACCGGCTCGGGCTTGGTGACGAATCCGCTCACTGAAACCAGCACTCTCTCGGGTCGTGGGCTCGCCGCGTGTGCGCCGGGGCGAGGGCGAGCCGAGTCTTTCACGGCCCCGGCCCGGGCCGGAACGCACCGGTCCGTGCGCGGATGCCGGGCAGGGTCTAGGCCGCCGACCCGCCCGGGTGGACCGGTTCGCGGGTGGGGACGCCGATGCGGGCCAGCCATGTGCGCAGCGGGGCGTCGTTGCCCTCGTCGACGGCGCGGGTGATCAGGGTCGCCAGGTCGACCGCCCGGCCGGCCCCGTCGACCAGGACCGGGCCGTCCAGCCAGTCCACCGCCGGGCGCATCCGGCCGGTGTCCAGGGCCGCACACGCGACCACCGCGAACAGATGGTCCGCGGCCTTGCGCCGGCCCTCGTCCGGATCCCGGCGCAGCACCGCCAGGGCGTCGTCGACCGGGGCCGCGAACGCCTCGGCCCGGGCCCGCCAGACCGGCTCGATGACCGCCTGCGGGTAGTCCGCCCAGCGCACCGGGTCCGGGGTCGGGCCGTCCGCGAAGATGCCCGCCGCGAGCCGGGAGATCTCGCCGTCCACGGCGATCGGGTCGGTGAGCAGGTCGCTGGCGGGCCGCTCGGCCAGCCGCGCGCCGAACGCGTCCGCGAGCCTGTCCCGCCGGGACAGCTCGGTCAGCGCCGACACCACGCCCGCCATCAGCGCGTCCGGGCGCCGTCCGATCGTCCAGGCGGGGGCCGCGAGCCGGGTCAGCAGCCGGTCCCAGCCCGCGTAGGCCAGGCCGACCTGTTCGTGTGCGGTGGCCCGCAGTTCCGGCTCCAGCGGGATGGCCAGCGCCGCCGCGCCGACCGCGATCTCGCGTTCCATCAGCTCGGCGTGCCCCTGGCACAGGCCCAGCAGTTGGCGGGCGAACGCGCGGGAGAGGCGGCGAGCCGGGCGCAACAGGCGCGGGGCGGGCGAGCGTCGCACGTCGGCGACGGCGTCCAGCCTGCGCACCCAGCGCCGCGCGCCCGCGACGGCCGGTTCGGCGGATGCCTCGGTGCCCGCCACGACCGGCGCGAGCAGGGCGCGCAGTTCGCCCACCCGCAGCCACCACAGGAACGGTGCGCCGATCACCAGCACGGTGCGCCGCGACCGTCGGGGGTCGGGTTCCAGCCAGCTGTCGCATTCGGGGCACAACCGGATGCCGTCCGGCATCGGGACACGCAGTTCCTCGGCCAGCTCGCGCACCATCGTGTGCAGTTCGGGGGCTTCCCGTGGTCCCAGCGTGATCGCCGGGACGCCGGTCCGGCGCACCAGCGTGAGGTCGAGCGCGACCCAGGCGAGCACAGCTACCAGGGCCACCGCCAAGGCGGCGAGCAGCGTTCCCGGGGCACTTGCGCCGTAGGTGCGCGAGGCGCCGTACAGCAGCAGGCCGGCGGCCGTGAGCACGGCCAGGAGAGCGCCGTTGCGCACCCACAGCACGGCGCGCGCCCGCGCGCGTGCCTCGGCCAGCGCCAGTGGTTCGGCCGACTCGCCCACACGCATCGCCCCCATCCGATCCTGGATCCGGGGATCACTCGTCCGGGTCGTCGGTCACGACCCGCGGTGCTCGCACGATAATGCGACGAGTTCGGGTGTTCAGCCCCTTCGGGCCGAACACCATCCCTGCGAGTGAGATCCGGGGCCGGACGGCTGTGCGTGTTTGAGCCGACCGGTAACGACTGCGAACGGCCGAATTCAGCCGTTCGCGACCCCTCCGGCGACGCTGATCTCGCCCCGGATCGCCTTGGCGGCGATGTCGGTGCGATGGTGCGAGCCGGGCAGGCCGATCAGCGCGACACCCTCGTACGCGCGTTCGCGTGCCTGCTCCAGGGTCGCCCCGGTACCGGTCACCGAGAGCACCCGGCCGCCGGAGGACAACACGTCGCCGGCCTCGCCGCGGCGGGTGCCGCCGTGCAGGACGTAGGTGTGCGGGAGCTTGGCCACCTCGGCCAGGCCCTTGATCGGGTCGCCGGTGCGTGGGGTGGCCGGGTAGTTCTCCGCGGCCACCACGACGGTCACGGCCGCGCCCTCGTGCCAGCGCAGCGGCTCCAGCTCGCCCAGGCGCCCGGTGGCGGACGCGTGCAGCACGCCGGCCAGCGGGGTGGCCAGGCTCGCCAGCACGACCTGGGTCTCCGGGTCGCCGAACCGGCAGTTGTACTCGATCACGCGCGGGCCGCGCGAGGTCAGCGCCAGGCCGATGAACAGCACACCGGAGAACGGAGTGCCGCGGCGGCGCATCTCGTCCACGGTGGGTTGGGCGACGGTACGCACCAGGTCCTCGGTCAGGCCCTCGGGGGCCCACGGGAGCGGGGTGTAGGCGCCCATGCCGCCGGTGTTGGGGCCCGCGTCCTGATCGCCGACCCGCTTGAAGTCCTGGGCGGGCTGTAGGGCCACCACGTCGTTGCCGTCGCACAGCACGAACAGCGAGACCTCGGGGCCGTCCAGGAACTCCTCGATCACCACGCGGTCGCAGGACGCGGCGTGCGCGCGGGCGACCTCGAGGTCGTCGGTGACCACGACGCCCTTGCCGGCGGCGAGGCCGTCGTCCTTGACCACATAGGGCGGCCCGAACGCGTCCAGCGCGTGATCGGCCTCCTCGGGGTTGGTACACACGTAGCTGCGCGCGGTGGGCACGCCGGCCGCGGCCATCACCTCCTTGGCGAACGCCTTGGAGCCTTCCAACCGGGCGGCGGTGCCGGAGGGGCCGAAGCAGTCGATGCCACGAGCGCGCACGGCGTCCGCGACGCCGGCGACCAGCGGCGCCTCGGGGCCGACGACGACGAGGTCGACTCCGAGCCGTTGCGCGAGGTCGGCCACGTCCCCGGCGTTGAGGGCGTCGACCTGGCGCAGCTCGGCCACCTGGGCGATGCCGGCGTTGCCGGGCGCGCAGTAGACGGCGGAGACCGCGGAGTCGAGGGAGAGCGAGCGGCACAGCGCGTGCTCACGGGCACCGCTGCCAATCACGAGGACCTTCACACCGGCAGCCTAGTGCCGTGCGCCACGAGCACCGAACTCAGGCGAAGACCACCATCGCGCCCAGCGTCACACTCTCCTGCGCCGCGGCGTACAGGGTCGCCCACACGAAGCGCTCGCGGGCGAACGGCGCGCCGTCGTAGGTGGGCGTGGGCCGGGGCGGGTCGAGCAGGTCGACCCCGATGTAGGGGGCGAGATCCTCCAGCTCGCGCAGCATGCCCAGGCTGGAGCCCAGCGGCCCGCCGTCCTCGGGCAGCGGGTCGTCCATCAGCGGCTGCGGGAAGTCGACCGGCAGGTAGGCGCCCGCGTGGTCGTAGTGCCAGACCAGATGCGAGAACTGGGCGGCCGCCTCGAAGGTCTCCAGGAGGCGGTCGTAGTCCTCGCCCAGCTGCTCCACCGGGGTGACCGGGAACCCCGTGCGGTGCAGCAGATAGGCGCGGCGCAGGTAGTGCAGCGATTCGTGGTCGAATGCGCCGGCCAGCCGCACCTCGGCGGTACCGGGCTGCCACGTGCGCACCGGTACGGCCGGCAGGCCGTTGCCGACGAGCGCCGCGTCGTAGGCGGCCAACTCGTCGCGGAACGGATTCTCCGGGTTGTGACACAGCGCGTCCACCAGCGGAACGAGCCAGACGTCGCAATCCACGGTGCAGCTCCCGGTCTTGTCGGTGCGGGTGGCGGGTCAGGGCGCCACCGTACCGTCCTGTGGCAAAGCGATCGTCAGCGCGCGTCCGCCAGTTCACGGGCGAGCCGGCGGCCGACCGAGGTGTAGTCGCGCATCAGCGCCATCGCCGCCTCCGCGTCGCGCCGCGCGACCCGGTCGGCGAGTTCGCGGTAGCGGCCCCAGCCCGACACAGTCGGCGGTGCGTCGCGCAGGTAGGGAACGATGTACATCCAGGCTTGGACCCGGAGCACGGCGAGCACGTCCGCCAGTCGGCGATTGCCACTCCAGCGCCCGAGTTCGCCGAAGAAGCGGCGATCGAGCAGGGCCACCTCGGACACGTCGCCGTTCCACCGCGCCGCGTCGAGCCGGTCGCCGAGCGCGCGCAGCGCGGGCATCGCCTCCTCCGGCGCGGTGCGCGCGACCCGGCCGATCAGCGGGACGCCGAGCAGTCGGCGGGACTCGACGATCTCGGCGAAGTCGGTCCAGGTGAAGGTGCACACCTGGAAGCCGCGGTGGTGGCCGCCGAGCAGCAGACCCTGCGCGGCCAGTTGGATCAGCGCCTCCCGCACGGGGGTTGCCGAAACCCCGAAGCGTTGCGCGGTCTCGTTGACGGTGAGCGAGGTGCCGGCCGCGAGCCGCCCGGTCACCAGGTCGTCGCTGAGCACCTCGGCGATCTCCTGGCGCAGGCTGATCCGCCGCAACGGGGCCTTCCCGCCGATGGGATCGGCCGCGCCGAAAAACAGGCCGCCGTCTAAAACACTGCCCTGTGCCGACTGCACGCGGTCTCTTCCCGCCGGCCGTCGACGCCGTCGCGTCGACGGGCATCCGTCCGATCAAGTCGATCGCGTCGATCATATGAACGGATATCCGATTTGGGGAGCAACGTGCCCATCCGATTTCGCCCGCGACGTCGGGAGTTCGACCATCGGATCCGCCAACTGCGGGCCGTGGACGCCGAAAAAAGCCGTACCCGCACCGATCGGGGTGCGGGTACGGCTTGTTGCGAAGGCTCGACCCGGACCGCCCGAGACCGGGCGGATTCCGAAGGAGGGTCAGGGTGTGCTCACGCGCAGAACGCGTCCGCGACGGTCAGCGCCTCGTCCAGGATGGCCAGGCCTTCCTTGACCTCGCCCTCGGTGCTCGTGCAGGGCGGCACCACGTGGGTGCGGTTCATGTTGACGAACGGCCACAGGCCGCGGGCCTTGCAGGCCGCGGTGAACTCGTTCATCGGCTGCGCGGCCGGGCCGGCGGCGTTGTAGGCGACCAGCGGTTCGCGGGTCTCCTTGTTCTTGACCAGCTCGATCGCCCAGAACACGCCGAGGCCGCGGACCTCGCCGACGCTCGCGTGCCGCTCGGCCATCGCGCGCAGCTCGGGGCCGATCACGCTCTCGCCGAGCCACTTGGCGTTCTCGACGATCTTCTCCTCGCGCATCGCGGTGATCGTCGCGACGGCGGCGGCGCACGCGAGCGGGTGACCGGAGTAGGTCAGGCCGCCGGGGAAGGGGCGCTCGCGGAACGTCTCGAAGATGCGGTCGGAGATGATCACGCCGCCGAGCGGGACGTATCCGGAGTTGACGCCCTTCGCGAAGGTGATCAGGTCCGGGGTGATGTCCCAGTTGTCGACGGCGAACCACGCGCCGGTGCGGCCGAAGCCGGCCATCACCTCGTCGGCGATGAAGATGATTCCGTACTTGTCGCACAGCGCCCGGACACCGGCAAGGTAGCCGGGCGGCGGCACCAGGATGCCGGCGGTGCCGACCACGGTCTCCAGCACGATCGCGGCGATCGTCTGGGCGCCCTCGAACACGATGGTGTTCTCCAGGTGCGTCAGCGCACGCTCGCACTCCTGCGCCTCGCCGTCCGCGTGGAAGGCGGAGCGGTAGGCGTACGGACCCCAGAAGTGCACGATGCCGGACACGCCGGTCTCGTTCGGCCAGCGGCGCGGGTCGCCGGTCAGCGCGATCGCGTTGGCGGTGGCGCCGTGGTACGAGCGGTAGGTGGAGAGCACCTTGTGCCGGCCGGTGTGCAGGCGCGCCATCCGGATCGCGTTCTCGTTCGCCTCGGCGCCGCCGTTGGTGAAGAAGACCCGGTTGAGGTCGCCGGGGGCGAGCTCGGTGATCAGCCGCGCGGCCTCGCTGCGGGCGTCGTTGGCGAAGGCCGGCTGGATCATGCACAGCTTGTCGGCCTGCGCCTTGATCGCCGCGACGACCTTGGGGTGCTGGTGCCCGATGTTGGTATTGACCAGCTGCGACGCGAAGTCCAGGTATCGATTGCCGTCGTAGTCCCAGAAGTAGGAACCTTCGGCACCCGCGACCGCCAGCGGGCTGATGAGCCCCTGCGCGGACCAGGAGTGGAAGACATGGGCGCGGTCGGCGTCGTAGACGGCCTGCCCGGCCGCCGGGTCCAGAGTGCTCATGCGGCCACCCTACGGCCGCACAAACGCCGCTCGGACCGTCAGGTTGTCAACGATCACGGGGTCCGGCCGACAGTGTGTCGGCCGGACCCCGTGCGTGTTTCGTCGCCGCGATCCGCTACTTGCCGCGGAGCAGGCTGTTGATCTCGATGGTCTGCGTGCGGCCGGGGCCGACGCCGATCGCCGAGATCGGGGCACCGGACATGTCCTCCAGGGCCCGGACGTACGCCTGCGCGTTCTTGGGCAGATCCTCGAAGGTCTGCGCGCCGGTGATGTCCTCGGTCCAGCCGGGGAGCTTCTCGTAGATCGGCTTCGCGTGGTGGAAGTCGGTCTGCGACATCGGCAGTTCGTCGTGCCGCACGCCGTCGATGTCGTACGCGACGCAGACCGGGATCTCCTCCCAGCCGGTCAGCACGTCCAGCTTGGTCAGGAAGAAGTCGGTGAGTCCGTTGACCCGGGTCGCGTAGCGCGCGATGACCGCGTCGAACCACCCGCAGCGCCGGTCGCGACCGGTGGTCACGCCGCGCTCGTGGCCGATCCGGCGCAGCGCCTCGCCGTCCTCGTCGAAGAGCTCGGTCGGGAACGGTCCGGCACCCACGCGCGTGGTGTACGCCTTGAGGATGCCGATCACGCCGGTGATCTTGGTCGGGCCGATGCCGGATCCGGCACACGCGCCGCCCGCCGTCGGGTTGGAGGACGTCACGAATGGATACGTGCCGTGGTCCACGTCCAGCAGCGTGCCCTGACCACCTTCGAGCAGGACGACCTTGCCCTGGTCCAGGGCCCGGTTCAGGACCAGCGTGGTGTCGGCGACGTACGGCTCGAGCTGCTCGGCGTAGCCGAGGTATTCCTCGACCACCTCCTCGACCCGCAGCTCGCGGCGGTTGTACATCTTGACCAGCATCTGGTTCTTGTCCGACAGCGCGCTCTCGACCTTTTGGGTCAGGATGCCGACGTCGAACAGGTCCTGGACGCGGATCCCGACCCGGTTGATCTTGTCGGCGTAGGCCGGGCCGATGCCGCGCCCGGTGGTGCCGATCCTGCGCTTGCCGAGGAACCGTTCCGTCACCTTGTCGAGGGTGCGGTGGTACGGCGTGATCAGGTGCGCATTGCCCGAGATGAGCAACTTGGAGGTATCGATGCCGCGTTCGACCAGGGTGCTGATCTCGTGGAGCAGCACCCCCGGGTCGACCACGACACCGTTGCCGATGACGGGCGTGCACTCGGGCGTGAGGATGCCGGAGGGCAGCAGGTGGAGGGCGTACTTCTGATCGCCGATGACAACGGTATGGCCGGCATTGTTGCCGCCCTGGTACCGGACCACGTAGTCGACGGATCCGCCGAGCAGGTCGGTAGCCTTCCCCTTGCCCTCGTCTCCCCATTGGGCGCCGACGAGTACGAGTGCGGGCATGAGGCGTACACCCCTTCCAGGCGGGGCATGTTTGACAACGGGAGCCCCGGACGGTCCAAGCCCCTTGACGCGGTGCGCGGCAAGGGGCTCTTGCGGGGAGAGGTTACCTGAGGAAGGACGACCGGTGTCAGCCGAGCGCTCGCTGCTCGTGATCACGGACCCTGCGGCTCGCTCGGCGGACGGCGAATCCGTCCGGGTCGCGCTCGATGTTCTGCGGGCCTGCGCCCCCAGCAAGATCGTCATTCCCACGGACACCGCCGACCTGCAACGCGCGCTCGCGCGGCGGGGGCGTCGGCGTGTCGTGGTGATCGGCGGGGATGCCGGAGTGCACGCCGTGGCGCGGTTACTCGATCGTGCGGGCGAGCTCGGCGACACGCCCTTGGGCATCGTCCCGGTGGACACCGGAAGCGGCCACGGACTGGCCGAGGCATTGGGCCTGCCGGCCGAACCCGCCAAGGCCGCACGTGTGGCCCTGGGCGAGAACGAACGTTCCTTCGACCTGATGTCGGACGACCTGGGCGGGCTCGCGCTGCGCTCGGTGCGGATCGGTCACGGGGTCCGCTCGACCCGTTCGGCGCCGGTGCGGCCGACGCTCGGGCGCGGCTGGCGCGGGCTGGTCGACCACGCCGTGCGGACCGTGTCGAGCACCGTCGGCGCGGCGGTGGGACCCGCCGGGCACCGACTGCGGATCGAGGCGGACGGGTGTGTCGTGGCCGACATGGATCGGCCGGTCTTGTCCGTGCATCTGGGGTGCGACGGCTCGGTGACCCCCGGGTCGAAGATGACGGAAGTCACGTCGAACGGATCCGCCGGCGACGATGGCGTGCACGGTGCGAACAACACGAACGGGACCAATGGCGCACATGCCGCATATCACGCGAACATCGTGAACGGTGCCGGCACGGCAAGTGTGATGATCACCGGGTATCCGGGAGCGGCCCGGTTCGGCGCGGCCCAGGCCCGCGACGCGCTCGTGCAGTTGCGTGCGCACGAGATCACGGTGTGCGGTCGCGACTTCACCTATGCGGCCGACGGCATGGCGACCGGACCGGTGCGGCTGCGCACCTGGACGGTGCGGCCGACGGGATGGCGGCTGTTCGTGCCGGCGTAGCCCGGCACCGGAACCGCAGGCAAAACGGCCCGCCGAAAGCGCGGCCAAAAACGACCGGCCGGGCCAAGAATTGAGCCCGGCCGGCGTTTGAGGCCGGCTCGGCCGAAGGCCGGGTCTCGCTCAGCCTTCGAGCGCGTCGGCACCCGCCGGGCTGCTGTCCCGCAGGAAGATGGTGCAGCGCGAGTACTCCTCTTCCTCACCGATGGCCCCCGCCGCCCGCGCGAGCGCATGCAGCGAGCGCAGGAAGCCGCGGTTGGGCTCGTGCTCCCACGGCACCGGGCCGTGGCCGCGCCAGCCGGAGCGGCGCAGCGCGTCCAGGCCGCGGTGGTAGCCGACCCGGGCGTAGGCGTAGGACTCGATCACGTTGCCCCTGGCGAACGCGTCGTCGGCCAGGTCGGCCCACGCGAGCGAGAAGGTCGGGAACTTGGCGGCCACCTCGGCCGGCGGCACACCGTCGACGAGCAGCGCCAGCGGCTCGGCTTCCTCGGGCAGGTAGGTGGGGTCGGGTCCGCCGAAAAGGTTCTGATCGATGGTCATGGTGCCCATGATTGCCCATCACGACGCGAAGCCCGCGACCTCGTGGTCGCGGGCTTCGGCGGTGCGGGTGATGCTCGGGCGTCCGCTACTTCAGTCGGGTGCCCGCGGAGCGCAGGTCCCGGCACGCCACGACCACGCGCTCGGCCATCCCGGTCTCGGCCGCCTTGCCGTACGAACGCGGGTCGTACAGCTTCTTGTTGCCGACCTCGCCGTCCACCTTGAGCACACCGTCGTAGTTGCGCAGCATGTGGTCCACGACCGGGCGAGTGAAGGCGTACTGCGTGTCGGTGTCGACGTTCATCTTGACCACGCCGTAGTCGAGCGCCTCGCGGATCTCCTCCAGGAGCGAGCCCGAGCCGCCGTGGAAGACCAGGTCGAAGGGCTTCTCCCGGCCGTGCTTGGCGGCGACCGCGTCCTGGATGTCCTTGAGGATGCTCGGACGCAGCTTGACGTTGCCCGGCTTGTACACGCCGTGCACGTTGCCGAACGTCGCGGCCAGCATGTACCGGCCCTTCTCGCCCAGGCCGATCGCCTCGACCGTCTCCAGCGCGTCGGCCGGGGTCGTGTAGAGCTTGTCGTTGATCTCGTTGTCGACGCCGTCCTCCTCGCCGCCGACGACGCCGATCTCCAACTCCATGATGATCCGCGCGGCGGCGCACTTGGCGATCAGCTCACGGGCGATCTCGAGGTTCTCGTCGAGCGGTACGGCCGAGCCGTCCCACATGTGCGACTGGAACAGCGGGTCCTGACCCTTGGCCACCCGCTCCGCGGAGATGTCGATCAGCGGGCGCATGAACCCGTCGAGCTTGTCCTTGGGGCAGTGGTCGGTGTGCAGGGCGATGTTCACCGAGTACTTCTCCGCGACCACCTTCGCATACTCGGCGAACGCGACCGAGCCCACGACCATGTCCTTGACGGTGGTGCCGGACAGGAACTCCGCGCCGCCCGTGGACACCTGGACGATGCCGTCGCTCTCCGCCTCGGCGAAGCCGCGCAGCGCGGCGTTCAGGGTCTGGGACGAGGTCACGTTGATCGCCGGGTAGGCGAAGCGACCGGCCTTCGCCCGGTCGAGCATCTCGGCGTAGACCTCGGGAGTTGCGATGGGCATGCGTCTGCTCCTCGTGTTCAGCCAAGCGGTGATATGAGGGTTTCGGACACGGATGGCCGTATCCCCGCTTGCCGCCCATCCTGGCAGACCGCCCCGCACGACACCGCATCCCGTCCTCCCCGTTCGGGGGACCGAATGCGATGTCTGACGGAGCGTCAGGTCGCCGCGCAGCCGGCGTCGAACCCTCGGGAAACTTCCGCACGAACTTTCCCATCGGGCGCAACCATCCCACTGGAAGTGCGTCTAAGGCATTGAGAGCAGCAAGCAGGGACGCGGCGGGAACAACGAGCAAGGCCGGGCGACACCGGCTTTCGCGACGCCCGAGGCCCCGGTTCATCCTCGTTTCTTTTTCCACAACCTTCCCCAAGGGACGCCCGCGTCATGCGCATGCCCGATATGAACGTTTTTGCGAAGAAGACGATCGCAGTCGCCTCCACGGCCCTGCTCCTGGGCGTCGGCCTGCCGCTGGTGCCCGGGATGGCGGGTGCGGCGACGCGGCGGCGTCGGATCGGGAACTGAACCACAACGACACGCCAACTGAACTACAGGGAAAAGAACTTCGGCCGATCACGCAACCCCTCGGGGTGCGGGGCGTCACCAGGACACAGGCTGTGCACGGAGGGTGGGGGCGGTCACATGACAGCGAAGGGGGCGGCGGAGCTGTGGCGCTGCTGAGCATGCCGGCATTCGGGGGCGACCAGCAGTCGTCCGGCTCCCCGTCGGAGGACACGGCGGCGCCCGAGGCATCACGTCGGTCGCGATTTCGAATCCTGCGGGGCGGCGGCGAGGAACTGCCGGCCCGCCCGACGTTGACCGAGCTCTATCACGCCCAACGGCTCGGCATGGTCCGACTGTCCATCCTGCTCGTCGACGACCTCGGCACCGCCGAGGACGTCGTCCAGGACGCCTTCACCGCGCTGTACCGACGCTTCGGCGAGGAACTGGAGGACGTCGACAACGCGCTGGCCTACCTGCGCACCTCGGTGGTCAACCTCTCCCGTTCGGTACTGCGCCGCCGGCGTACCGCCCGTGCCTACGTGCCCCCGCACGAACCCGACGCCTCCTCGCCCGAGGACGCGGTGGTCCTGTCCGAGGAGCACCTGCGGGTGCTCGGCGCGGTGCAACGCCTGGCCCCGCGACAGCGCGAAGTGCTGGTGCTGCGCTATTGGTCCGATATGACGGAGGCCCAGATAGCCGAGACCCTCGGGCTTTCCCGTGGAGCGGTGAAGTCCACGGCAAGCCGTGCCATCGACGCCCTCGAAAAACTCATGAAGGACGAACAGTCGTGACCGAACGCGATGCGCGCGACGAATCGATGGAGGATCTGCTGCGCGCGGCCATGGCCTCGCGCGCGGACTCAGTCACGCTCGGCTCGCTGCGACCGCCGGGGCCGCCCCGGTCGGTGCAGCACCATCGGAGCCGGCGCGCCAGGATCGGCCTCCCGCTCGCCGTCCTGGCCGCCGTGGCCGCGGCCTTCGGCGGGGTGTCCCTGGTCGGCGCCCCGGACACGAACACGAGCGCGCCGATGCAGTCCCGGGCGCCTTCGCCGCTGCCCACCGAAAGCGTACGGCCGGCCCCCGCCACGACGACCGCGCCGCCGACGCAGACCGTCCCGCCGGGCGAGGAGTCGCCCGAGGCGCCGGAATCGAGCACCCCCGAGACGAACCGGGCGACGAGCACGCAGCCGACGAGCCGACCGCCGTCGACGCCCCCGACAACCGGGGTGCCCGGTTCCTCGACCAAGCCCAGGTCCGCAGACGTCACGGCGGTGAAGTTCGTCAAGCAGCCGTCCTGGACGGTCGTGCGCGAGGACGCCGCGCACGCGTGCGTGCTCGCCAACGCCAAGTACACCGGAGACTGCCTCGGCCACGGGGCCTGGATCAACGTCAAGAACGTTCCGGACCCGAGCGGTCTGTGGCCGTCCGAGTCGTTCGCGGACAGCGATTCCGGCGCCCTGACGCAGCCGCTGTGCCTGCGCGACGGCGCGGTGGTCGCTCCCCCGCCGGAGGGAGTCACCTCGGTGCTGGACACCAAGTCCACGGTCACCGTCGCGGGACATCCCGCGAAGTACCGCTCCTGGACCGTGACCTGCGCAGGAATCGGGTCCTACCAGGTCCGGCTGTGGTGGCTGGTCGACCAGGGGGTGTACATCCACACGACCGGGGTGCCGGTCGGCGACAACCTCGCCGACCGCATCGTCGCCACCCTGGACCTCTCCGGCTTCAAGGCCCCGTCGGGAGGCTGAACCCCGGGCCCGGCGGCGCCGCGGGATCGGCGCCGCCGGGCACGTCGACGGGAGTCAGCGCCGCTCGGCCACCCGCTGCGCCGCCTTTCGCGCCGCGACCAGGATCGGGTCCCACACCGGTGAGAACGGCGGCGCGTAGCCGAGGTCCAGGGAGGTCATCTCCTCGACCGTCATCCGGTGCGTGAGCGCCACCGCCGCGGTGTCGATCCGCTTGGCGGCGCCGTCCCGGCCGACGATCTGCACGCCCAGGAGCCGACCGGTGAGCCGCTCCGCGATCATCTTGACCTTCATCGACCGCGCCCCCGGGTAGTAGCCGGCCCGTCCGGTGGAGGCGATGGTCGCGCTCACGAACTCGTAGCCCGCGGCCGCCGCGTCCTTCTCGCGCAGCCCGGTCCGGCCGATCTCCAGGTCGCAGACCTTGCTCACGGCGGTGCCGACCACACCGGGGAAGGTCGCGTAGTCGCCGCCGATGTTGGTGCCGATCACCCGGCCGTGTTTGTTCGCATGGGTGCCGAGCGCGATGTGCTGTCGACGGCCGGAGACCAGGTTGAGCACCTCGACGCAGTCGCCGCCCGCCCAGATGCCGTCCGCGGTGACCCGCATCCGCAGATCGGTGTGCAGACCACCGGCGGCACCCAGCGGCAGACCCGCCTCGCGGGCCAGTTCGGTGGCGGGACGCACGCCCAGGCCGAGCACAACGATGTCCGCGGGAAAGCGGCCGTCGGCGGTCAGCACGGCACTCGCGCGACCGTCCACGAGCTCGATCTCCCGGGCCTCGGTCTCGGTCACCACCTCGATGCCCATCCCCTCCATCGCCTCCTGCACCAGCGCGCCCATGTCCGGGTCGAGCGAGGACATCGGGTGCGCGGACCGGTCCACGACGGTGACCCGCAGGCCCTTGCGAACCATCGCCTCTGCCATCTCGATGCCGATGTAGCCGCCGCCGATCACCACCGCCGTACGGTGCTCGGGAGCCAGCCACTCGGTCAGCGCGCGGGCGTCCTCCAGGGTCTGCACGCCGTACACGCCGGGCGCGTCGATGCCCGGCAGCGGCGGCCGAATGGGCACCGCTCCGGTGGCGAGCACGAGCTGGTCGAAGCCGATCCGGTCGGCCCGTCCGGTGCCCAGGTCGCGAACAGCGATCTCGCGCCGGTCCAGATCCAGCCCCTCCGCCTCGACCCCCAACCGCAGGTCTATCCCGCGCTTGCGGTGCTCCTGTGGGGTGCGCGCGATCAGCGCGTCCGGGCCGTCCACCTCGCCCGATACCAGATACGGGATGCCGCACGCGGAGTACGAGGAGAACCGGCCGCGCTCGACCACGACGATCTCCAGATCGTCCTCGGCACGCCGCCTTCGAGCCTGGGACGCCGCACTCATTCCGGCGGCGTCCCCGCCGATCACCACCAGCCGCTCGATGCCCACGTGCTACCCCTGACTCTGTGTTCGTGCGTGTGTCTGCGTGTGCCCGGTCGCCGTCTAAGAGGCACGTCATCCCCGTCGGCAAGGTCCCGACCTGGTAATGATGCGGGGTTCGGGGTGGGGACGGGTGACGAGGCACGCGTCGCTCGGACTACCCTCCAGAGGTGGAATTCCAAGCTGTCAACGTCCTCGACGCGACGTCCCTCATCTCGACGTTCGGACTCATCGGCATCCTCGCGATCATCTTCGCGGAGACGGGTCTGCTGGTCGGGTTCTTCTTCCCCGGCGACTCGATGCTGTTCCTGGCCGGCGTCGCCGCGTCCTCGTCGGCGGAAGAGATCGTCGGCACGTCCATTTCGCTGCCCTGGTTGCTCCTGGGTGCACCGCTGTGCGCGATCGCCGGCGCCCAACTCGGCCACTTCCTGGGCGCCCGGTTCGGCACGAAGATGTTCAACAAACCGGACTCCAAGCTGTTCAAGGCCGAGTACGTGACCAAGGCCGAGCAGTACTTCGAGAAGTTCGGCCCGGCCAAGGCGGTGCTGCTCGCCCGATTCATCCCGATCGTCCGCACCTTCCTGAACCCCGTCGCCGGCGTCCTGGAGATGCCCGCGCGCACGTTCTTCCTGTGGAACGTGATCGGCGGCCTGGTGTGGACCGACGGAATCATCCTGCTCGGCTACCAACTGGGTGACACCATCGGCAGCAGTATCGACAAATACCTGTTGCCGGGAGTGTTCGTCATCGTGCTGATCTCGTTGCTGCCGATCATCATCGAGGTCATTCGCAGCAAGCGCGAGGCGAAGCGCGAAGCGGCGTCGTCATCGTCGAGTAACTGAACACATACGCTGCGAAGCGGCGGTGCGCCATTGGTGCACCGCCGCTTTTCGTTGTCCGCGCCGGCGCCGACAATCGGCCGAATTGAAATGTGCGGGCGTACAACCTTTTCCCGCCGCCGTGCGTCGGGCCGGCCCGCGACTATTACCGGGTGACGAAAACGCCCTGCCCCCGGACGGGGACCGGGGGCAGGGCGGCTTTCGGTGCGGCGTCCACCGTCGGGTGGAGCGCCGTTCCCCCGGCGGCACGAGGTGCCGGGGCGCCGGCACCGCGCGGCGAGCGCGGTACCGACGGTGAAGGTGGCCGCCGGGTCGGACGGGGAACCGACCCGGCGGCCCGAGGGGAAAGGGCAGGGGTGATCACGTCCTGTTCGGCGCGAATTGACTCGACCGCGGGATCGCGGCGAGCGCGCAGGACGACATACACGACGAATTCATACTTCCCCCCCGGGAAGTCCGGTCGGCGGATGCGCCGACGTCGGAACCGGATCCGACAATATCCGAGACCGCGAAAAAAGCAACGGCCGCGCCGTGAATGCGTAAGGCATCACACGGCGCGGCCGTCGGTGGAATGGACCCGCGAGGATTTGATTCAGTTCAGTTCGAGGTCTTCCAGGTGGTAGGCGACCCGGTACTCCAGGCCGGCCTTTTCCACCGTCGGTGCGGCCCCGCGCTCGACGATCACCGCGACCGCGACGACCTCGGCGCCGGCCTCGCGCAGCGCCTCCACCGCGGTCAACACCGAGCCACCGGTGGTGGAGGTGTCCTCGACGGCCAGCACCCGACGGCCCTTGACGTTCGGACCCTCGATGCGGCGCTGAAGGCCGTGCGCCTTCCCGGCCTTGCGCACCACGAACGCGTCCAGCTTGCGCCCCTGCGCGGCGGCGGCGTGCAGCATCGCCACGGCGACCGGGTCGGCGCCCAGGGTCAGCCCGCCGACCGCGTCGAACTCCAGGTCCGACGTGAGCTCCAGCATGACCCGGCCGACCAGCGGCGCAGCCTCGCCGTCCAGGGTGATCCGGCGCAGGTCGACGTAGTAGTCCGCCTCCCGGCCGGAGGAGAGGACGACCTTGCCGTGCACGACGGCCTTGGTCTTGATCTGGTCGAGGAGCGCATCGCGGTCGGAACTCATGGCATGGGAGCCTAGGCCCTCTCCGGCGGATCTTGGTGGAGGCCCAGGGCCTGTCCGGCGGATCCTGGCGGCCCCACCAGGATCCGCCGGACCGGCCCTAACCCGCGCGACGGCGGCGCACCTGCACCAGACGCCAGACGAGCAGCACGCCGAGGGTGGGCACCAGAATCCGGATCGCGCGCCGCGCGGCTCGACCGGTGCCGTGGCCGGCCTCGGACCACAGGTCCGGCTCCGCGTCGACTGCGGCGGGCCGCGGCGCGGGCGGCTGCGCCTGCCGAGACCGCTCCCGCAGCGCCGCGAACGGGTCCGCGATCGGCTCGACCGACTCGAACGGGGTGTCCGTCGCCGGCACCGGGGCCAGTTCGTCGGCGAGCGCCGCACCGAACAGGTCGGCGGCCCGGGCGAACGCGGCGACCGGCCGAGCCGGATCGAAACCGGCCCCGGCGCCCGCGTCGCCCGCGTCGGTCCGCCCCGGCGTGTCGGCGAACACGATCCGGGTCTCGCTCGGCCCGTCCTGCCCGTCCGCCGCCAGGTCGTACAGCCGCACGGTGAACTCGGCGCCGAACCGGCTCGCACCCTCCCCGCCGCCGTCCGCACTGTCCGCACCCTCGGCGCCGCCCGCCACGCTCGCGACCAGCGCCAACGGCTCGACCGCGTCCACGAGCCGCAGCGTGCCGCGGTAGGTGACCGTGTCGGCGCCGACCCGCAGCTCCCACCGCCCGGTCAGCTCGACACCTTGGGCACCCGTTCGGGCCGGCTCGTCCAACAGCAGGCCGGGCACGCATTGGGCCAGTCGATCGGCGTCGTGGAAGGTGTCCCAGATCGATCGGACCGGGATCGGCACGACGACTTCGTACTGCATCCGTTCTCCCCGCTCATGGCAGCGGCCGATGCTCGACCGGCGCGCCCGTGGACCGACCCGTGCGGTCGGCGGCTACCGCCCACCCCATCACACCCGCCGGTGCCGCCCGGTCGGCGCGTCGGGGTCGATCACGCGCGGCGTCGCGCCGGGATCGGGGTCCGGGACCGGCGGCTCCTCGGGCAACCGCAATCGGCGCGCCCGCGGGTAGGCGACCGGCACCACCAGCCCCGTGAACAACACCGCGGCGCCGGCCAACGCGGCGGCCGCGCCCGGCGGCCCGGAGCCGAGCGTGTGCGCACACCAGCGGGCGAACAGCCACGAGCCGCCCGCCGCGCCGGCGGAGACGATCGCCAGGCCCAGGTGGGTACGCGCCACCCGGATCGTGTCCAGGCCGCGCAGCCGCCGGCGCAGCGCCAGGGCGAGCCAGACCAGGCCGATCAACTGCGCGAGGCTGTACCCGGCGGCCATCCCGGTGACCGCCCACTCGGCGGGCAGCGTCCAGTAGGCCACCAGCGAGAACAGCGCCCCGCCCGCGGTCATCGCGGTGTTGGCCCAGAACGGCGTACGGGCGTCCTGGACCGCGTACAGCCCGCGCTGGATCAGGTATTGCGCCGAGTACGCGATCAGCCCGGGCGCGAACGCGGTGAGCATCAGCCCCATCGCGCGGGTGTCCGCCTCGGTGGTGACGCCGTGCTGGAAGACCACCGCCGTCACCTGCGGGCCCAGCGCCAGGAACAGGAACGATACCGGCACGATCACCAGCGCGTTCAGCCGCAGGCCCCGGGAGATCAACTCGCGCACCTGCGACGGATGTCCGTCCGCCGCGGCCCGGCTGATCCGGGGCATCAGCATGGTCACGATCGACACGGTGACCACGCCGTGCGGGACGATCCACAACAACTGCGCATTGGCGTACGCGGTATAGCCCACACCGTGGCCGAGCCCGGACTCGACCGCCTTGTCGGAGACTTCGACCGCGAGCCGGGTGACCAGCCAATAGCCCAGTTGCGAGACGCCGACCATGGCGACCGCCCAGCCGGCCATCCGCAGCGGCGTGCCGAGCCCGTGTCCGCGCCAGTCGAAACGCGGTCGCCAGCGCACCCCGGCGGCGCGCAGGTACGGCACCAGCGCAGCCGCCTGCACCACGATCCCCAGCGTGGTGCCCAGGCCGAGCAGTCGGGTCTGCGCGGGGGTGATGCCCGCCGCGTCCCGGACATCGTGCGCGACCAGCAGGAAGGATCCGAAGACCGCGATCACCACGATGTTGTTCAGGATCGGCGTCCAGGCCATCGGCCCGAACCGGCCGCGGGCGTTGAGCACTTCGCCGACCAGGGCGAACACGCCGTAGAAGAGGATCTGCGGCAGACACATCCGGGCCAGGGCGATGGTCAGTTCGCGCTGCGCGCCGTCGTAGTCCGCGTAGGCGGTCACGATCGCGGGTGCGGCGAGCACGCCCGCGACGGTGAGTACGAGCAACACGCAGCCGACCGCGGTGAGCAGTCGGTCGGTGTAGCCGGCTCCACCGTCCGCGTCCCGCCGGGCGGCGCGCACCAGTTGCGGCACCAGAACCGAGTTGAGCGCGCCGCCGACGAGCAGAATGTAGAGGATGTTGGGCACGGTGTTCGCGACGTTGTAGCCGTCCGCGAACAGCCCCGTACCCAGCGCCGCGACCACCGTCGCGCTGCGGGCGAAGCCGGTCAGTCGGGACACGGCGGAGCCCAGGGCCAGGCTCGCGCCACCACGCAGCACCGACCGGACGGCGCCCACGGCATCGCCCCCCGCGGCCGGACCGCGAGCAGCCACCGGCGACCGCGCCGACCGCGCGGCGGGTGTCCCGGACGCGGCGTCGCGGCCCTCATCACGAGCGTGCCTGCCCCGAGGCGGCGCCGAGACGACATGGCTCACAAACGACTCCAATTCGGCCTCGATCGGGGTTTGCGACATGCTCCCCCGTTGTCTGAGTCCTCGTGAGGCCACTTCCGTTGCATCCGAATTTCTTGGTGACGAAACCCGCTGCCACGGGCTCTTAAAGAAATGCGGGGCTTCCCCGCATCCCTCCGTCCCCGAGGAGACGTCCCGTGGTCACGCTGCTTCCGGCACCGCCCGCGCGCCCGAACGTTCCCGCCGCGGCGTCCGCCGCGCCTGCCGCCGGCACCATCGCACCCGCCGCGGCGGGCGATCCGAAGCTGCGGGTCGCCCGGCTGACCTCCGACGCGCATCTGGCCCATCTGGACGGACGCGGCGACGCGGGCTTCCTGCAATACCCGTCCTGGGCCGTGGTCAAGGAGGGTTGGCGCAGCGAGGAGATCGGCTGGTACGACACGAACGGGGTGGTGGTCGGGTCGGCCCTGGTGCTGTACCGCAAGATGCCCAAGGTGCCGTACTGGTTCGCCTACCTACCCGAGGGTCCGGTGATCGACTGGACCGATCCGAATCCACAGCGCTGGCTGGCCCCGCTGATCGAACTCATGCGCAGGCGCAATGTGTTCACCGTGCGGATGGGTCCACCGCTGGCGTACCGGCGGTGGCAGGCACAGACCGTCAAGGACGCGGTCAGGCACGGTCTCAAGCACCTGGACCGGGTCACCCCCGACGAGATCGACCCGCTCGGCGCCACCGTCGCACTGCGGCTGGGCGACCTGGGCTGGCGCACCTCGGGGGACGGCGCGGACGCGCAGCCCCGGTACACCTTCGAGCTGCCCTTCGAGAACCGGCCGCTGGACCAGGTCAAGGCGGCCTTCAACCAGGAGTGGAAGCGAGCGATCGCCAAGGCGGGCAAGTCCGGCGTGGACATCACCGTGGGCGGCTACGAGGACATGCCCGCGTTCTTCGAGTTGCTCCAGGTCACCGAGCGCCGCAACGGCTTCCGACTGGGTCGGGAACTTCCCTACTACGAACGGCAGTTCCGAGCCCTCAACACCGAGTCCGCGGGCCGGATGAAGCTCTACCTGGCCCGCTTCGAGGACCGGCTGCTCGCCGCGCACACGCTGATCAGCGCGGGCTCGCGAGTCTGGTACCAGACCGGCGCGTCCACCGACCACGGGCGCGGGGTGCGCCCCAGCCACGCGCTCCAGTGGCGGATGATCCAGGACGTGCACGAACGCGGCGTGCCGGTCTACGACATGCGCGGGGTCAGTCCGGTGATCGACCCGGACGACCGACTGTTCGGCGTGCTGCGCTGGAAGCTGGGCACCAACGGGCGGGTCGTGGAGAACCTGGGCGAGTGGGAGTACCCGGTGGTGCCGGCGCTGCACAAGGCGTTCCGGGCGTACATGTCGATCCGCTGAGAACCCGGCGAGGGCCGTGCGGCCGCACGAGGGCCGTCCGAGGGCTGCTCACCCGCGCGCGTAGTCGGCGATGCGCGGGACGCGGTGGGATCCGGCGACTTCGACGCGCTCGTCCTGCCCGGCGGGTTGGCCAACCCGGACTTTCTGCGTACCCAGCCCAAGGCCGTGGAGTT
>NZ_JBEXCV010000150.1:0-21071 GCF_040605455.1 Embleya sp. NPDC005575
GACCGCGTCGAAGGCCCCGGCCGTCTCGAAGGCGCGCAGGGTCGTTGCGGACACCGACGAGGACCCCCTGCCCGGCGCGATCGCCGGCGCGGTCGCGGAGGAACTCGCAGCCGCCGAGGGCGACATGGCCGCCGCGGGGGAGGCGTTGGCCCGCCGGGCGATCCCGGACGTGATGGAGCTCCTGCGCCTGTCCCGGGCGGGTTCGCGGTACGAGCACACGTGGTATCCGCCGTTGCCGGAGTTGCTGCGCAAGCGCAGCAAGGAGGAATCGGACGCGGTGTGGGAGGCCCGCCCCAAGTGGCGCAACAAGCACCTGCCGGCGGGGGATCACGAGGTCGTCGCGCTGGACATGAACGCCGCCTACCTGTCCGCACTCAAGGCCCACCTGCCCATCGGCCCCCTCGAACACCGCGCCGGCCCCGACCTGGACGACCACGAAGGCCCCCGCGGGCGCAAACGGCGCCGCGCCGGCATCTACCTGATCGACCCCCCGGCCTGGGACCACGACACCCTGCCCAACCCCCTCGGGGACCGGGACGAGCCGGGTCCGCTGTGGATCACCGACCCCACCCTGCGTCTCCTCCTGCGCTGCGCCTCGCCCGCGTACGGCAATCTGTGCGAGGAACCGCAGGTCCTGGAATCGTGGACGGCGGTGGCGACGGAGAACCTCCTGGAGCGGCTGCGGACCGCGTTGCGCGACGCCCGCGACACCGCGATCGCGGAGGGGGACGACGTCACCCTGGACTACGTGAAGCAGATGTACGCCAAACTCGTCTCCACCATGGGCGGGTCCAACTACAACCGGGAGATCAACCGCCCCGACTGGATGCACATCATCCGCTCCCAGGCCTTCTCCAACCTGTGGGTCAAGGCCTTCAAGGCCCACCAGGGCGGCCTGACCGTCGTACGGGTGATGGGCACCGACGAACTCCACCTCACCGGCAGAGACTGGCGCACCGTCTTCACCGAGGGCCGCGGCGTCGGCGACGTCAAGATCAAGGACACCTACATCCTCCAGACCAAGGAAAGGAGCTGAACGCCGCATGCCGTACCGCTCCCTGGAGCCCGGCAAATACGGGATGCGCGGCATGCGCGCCTCCGAACTCGCCGCGCAGCGCCTGGACGAACTCGCCGACGGCATCACCTCACCCGTCGACACCGAACGCGGCCTCGCCGCACGCCTTCGCTACCTCACCGCCTCTGGAGCCGGCTACACCGCCATGGACACCGCCGGGATCGCCATCACCCCCCGCACGCTCGCCGCGTGGCTCGCCGAGGACCAGACCCCCAACCGGGCGAACCTGCGCCGGATCGAGACCGCCTACCGGGACCTGCGCCGGCACAACGTGGTCCGCTCGCTGACCCGCCGCCTGAACAACAACGGTCGCGGCACCCGCGTGGAACTGCACCCGCACGACCAGTCCGGGGTGCGCGAGCCGCACCGCCGCGCGGGCGTGGCCGGGCATCGCAACGTCAACGTCCGTCGCTGGGACGCGATCGTGCGCGCCTGGGCGGCCGGGGACGAACAGAGGCTGGACGAGCTGTGGACCGACGAGGTCCTTGCCGATCTTGGTTCGGACTGGGGCGGCTACGAGTTCTCCGCAGGGGTCGGCTTCGCGGCCTGACCTGCAAGTTTTCCGGATCCCGGACTGCGAATCACCCGAACGACGGCTCTTCGTCGGATCGTTGGCCACATTCGAGACTTGCCGCTCGCAGCCCCGAACGCCATCCCCCGCAAGAGTGAACGGTGGGTCCGCGCTTCCGTCGACGGCCCCACCTTCACGGCGAACCTCGTACGGTCCCGGTGGGGATGTCACTCGTGTGGGTGGATCCCACGTACGCCACTGCGGGCGCGGTTAGGCTTCGACCATGGCCGCCTTCGGTTCCGCCTCCGATGCTCCCGATCACGACGATCACGATGATTTCGACCCGGCCGGGAGCGCCGGGGGTTCGCGGTTTCGGCGGTGGTTGGTCGGTGATCTCGACGATCCCGATCCGGGGTTCGAGGACTACGACCCGGCCTGGAGGACCCAGGGCACGCCGTTTCGGCGTTGGCTGGTCGACGGGCTCGCTGCGGCCGGCTCCACGCTCCCCGCCGAGGCCGCGTCCTCCTTCGCCCCCGCGAACCGCTACCGCGGCCTGAGCGACTCTCACGCGGAGTTGCTCGCGATCCTCACCGGCACCGGCGTCGAGCAGGTGCGCACCGCGCACAAGGCCGACCTCGAGGACTGGGCACGGGAACAGGAACTGCGGGACCACCCGGATCTCGCCGTCCTCGACGCGGACCTGGACCGCATCCGAGACCGCTCCTGACCCGGGTCTCGCCCGGCTGCGCAGGTCCTTCCGCGAGATCGTCTTCCCCTGGACCAGGGCCACTTCGCCCTCACCACCGCCACACACGGACGCTCCACCACCGACGGCGCCCGGTCCCGGGCGACTATCTCCACGTCGCCGAACGGGCGCGCGATCGCCGCACAGGGTGGGTTCGCGTCGGCTCGTCGACGAACTCGAAATCGGTGAACCGGCACGTCGCCGGCACGGCCGCTGCTGTACTGGTCGCCGGGCAACGACGCGGAGAGCGGGCGCGCAAACGATGATCGATTGGCAGAACCTGGCGTGGGTGGTGTGGCGGATCAACGTCGACGACCCGAACCGCCTGGCGGGCAAGGAGCCGGACCTGGCCGATCGCACCGAGCAGGCGATGACCGAGCTCGCCGCCACGTCGGGCTGCGTATACGAGAACTGCGTCGACTACGACTCCTCCGAGGACGGAGTCCCGTACTACGCCTGGTGGGTGCGGGTCCCGCAGGTCGAGCACGCCCGACACGGCACCGGCGGCATCCCGCTCGCCTTCGAACCGCTGCGCCGCCACCTGGCCGGCGAACTGCCCGCCGGCCTGGAGTGGGAGATCACCCCGGACCGGGAACAAACCGTCGACCACGCGGCGTCGAGCGACATGCGGGCCCTGTACGAGGACCTGATCGGCCCGTTCGAACGCGCTCTGATGCCGCTGCGCGTCGACGGGGCCCACGAACTCGACCCGCAGGCCAAGGTCTGGAAATGGGAGGAAAAGCTCCTTGTGGGCACGTTCGACCTGTGGCTGTGCGAGGACCGGGACTCGCCGCCACCGCACTCGTGGACGGTCGTGAGCGTCGGCCTGTGGACCGAGCCGCAACTCTTCGACGAGGAACCCGCGGCGACCATCGGCCACTTCGGATTCACCCCGCACCACCCCCTGCTGTTCCTGCCGAGGCCGCCCGCTCCGTCGACGTTCACCGCCCGGGTCCAGTCCGGCGCGGTCCCGACGATGGGCAAGTCCCGTACGAAAGGCGCCGACGCGATCGCAACGGCGCACCAGTGGACCGCGAACGACCCCACCGTCCTGGCGGAGCGCGTCGCCCGAGACCTGAAGGTCCTGATCCCGCATCTGCCCCGGCAATAGCACCGACGCCACCCGCGCCCCGCCGCCCGCCATTGATGTCCGAGACAACTCCTGGCGACCATGAACCTGTTGTCCGACCAACAGATCGAGAGCATCGCGGACCGGATCCGACGGGGGCGAGTCGGCCTGAACTCGTCCACGGGCGACCGGCCATCCCCTCCACCGGGTCGTCCGCGTGACGAACGGGGAAAGGCTCCGGCCGCGCGTTGGCGCGGTCGGAGCCTTTCCCGTCGACCTGCGCGAGGCACAGCCCGCACGGCACGCCACGAGGCGAGATGTGTGGACCCCACGAAGGGCACCCGCCCACCCTTACACCAACCCGGCCCCGGTGGGGGCGGTTCACCGGAACGAGACGAACGCGTCGCCGGACGAAGGCTCTCACCCCGATCCTTGGCATCATCGGGTGGCGGGAGCGGTGGTGTGGCCGGTTCGGTCGAGGAGTCGCCGAGGGCTCGCAGCGGTGTCGGCCCACGCGATCGAGTAGACGACAGGTTGCTCGGACCCCCCGGGACGCCACATGGGGTTGCATTCCGGGCCGGCGCGGGAAGAGTGTTGTCGATGTGTGGCTTCGATGCGCTGATTTCGTGGGCGCATACCACGCCGCAGAAAGGTTCCGGCGGTGCGCCTCGTCGGGGCAGGGAAGGATGGGCGTCGGATACCGGGGTGCCGCAGTTGTGTTCGGGGGGCGGATGGTTGCGCGGGTTCTGGCCGGTCGATACGAACTGGTGCGGTTCGTCGGTCGTGGCGGGATGGGGGAGGTGTGGGAGGGGCGGGACCGCGCGATCGAGCGCCGGGTCGCGATCAAGCTGCTGGTGCACGATGTCCGGGACACCTCCGGTGCGGCGCTGTTCCTCCGCGAAGCACGGGTGGCCGGAGGCCTGAACCATCCCGGAGTGGTCACCGTGTACGACCTTGGCCAGGACCCGGGCGAGGGAACACTGTTCCTGGTCATGGAGTTCCTCACCGGCCGTGACCTGGCGACCGTGCTGTCCAAGGACGGGCCGCCGCCGGTGGTCACCGCCGTCGACTGGGCAGCGCGCGCCGCCACGGCGCTGGCGGCCGCGCACGACGCGGGCGTGGTGCACCGCGACCTCAAGCCCGCCAACCTCATGCTCACCACGGCCGGCGACGTCAAGGTCCTCGACTTCGGCATCGCCCGATATGTCGAAAGCACCCACCACTCCAGCAAGGTCATGGGAACACTGGCCTACATGCCGCCCGAACGGTTCGACGAGCAGCCCGGCGACACCCGCTCGGACCTGTACTCCCTCGGCTGCGTCCTGCACGAACTGCTCACCGGCAACCCGCCGTTCGACGCCACGGGACCGGTCTCCATGATGAACGCCCACCTGCGCCGCGCACCGCGACCCCCCGGCGCCGTGCGCGCCGGCGTCCCGACCGGACTCGACGACCTCGTACTGGCCCTGTTGGCCAAGGACCCCGAACACCGCCCCGCCTCCGCCCTCGATGTCGCCAAGCGGCTGACCCGCCTCACCACACACCGCGCACCGGCCCCCGACAGGTCCGCAACCTCGGCCGACGGTCCTTCGCCCCAGTCCGCAACGACCAGGCGGAACCCCGGCCGACTGTCCGACCACACAGCGACGACACCCGCCGATCACAACCAGGGCATCCGACACCACCGAGGACCGACGTCCACAGTGCCCACGGTCACCTCCCCCCGCGTGGCGCCCGGCGCCACAGAGTTCGTCTACGAACTGCGCCGCACCCTCACGAAGGACACCACCGTCGCGTCCGTGAACGCGGTGGCATTCAGCCCGGACGGCCGCACCTTCGCCGCGGGCGACTCACAGGGGGATGTGCAACTCTGGGACCCGCTCACCGGCGAGCGACTGCATCTCCTGAACGGGACCAAATGCGTCCACGCCTTGGCGTTCCACCCCGACGGGCACACACTCGCCGCGAGCGACGGCGACGAAAGCGTCCGGCTGTGGGATCCGCACACGGGCACGCCACGCGGTCGACTCGCCGGATACACCAGGACCGTCAACTCCCTGGTGTTCAGCCCGGACGGCCGCATCCTCGTCATCGGCACCTACGGTGAGTGTCGCCTGTGGGACACACAGACGGGCAAGGCAATGCCCGACCTCTCCGGCCCCCTGGGCCGAACGGGCCTTTCCGCCGCCACGGGCCCGACAGCGCTCAGCCCGAACGGTCAAGTGCTCGCCACCCGGGACGCCAACGGGAGCGTATGCATCTGGGACCTCCACACCCGCAAACCACGCCGCCGCCGGCTCACCGGAGAAGACCGCGACAACCTGTCGCTCACCCGGCTGGCGTACAGCCCCGACGGCCGCCAACTCGCCGCCGTATGGTACCCAGGCCCCTCGAGTCACGGTCACGTCGTCCACGTCTGGGAGGCACACACCGGCAAACGACACCGCCGCCTCACCGGACACTTCCGCCCGATCACATCGCTGGCGTACAGCCCCGACGGCCACGTGCTGGCGTCCGGCGACGAAAACGGCGTGGTCATCATCCGCAACGCCCACACGGACGAACAACTGCTGACCATCGCCGACAAATCCGCGAGAGTCACAGCGCTGACCTTCAGCCCGGACGGCGGCACCCTCGCCGTCGGCCACCACGGAAAGGTCCACCTCTGGGCGACACACCCTTGAAGCGCGTTCGCCACCACGCACAACAAACCACAATGGCCGGCGCTACACCCAGCGCATCCCCAGCCCGGTCAGGGCCGCGACACGTTCCGTTGCCCAAGAGGCCTGTCGCTGTCGTGCGTTGGCGAGGGCAACACCCAACTTCACCCGGTGCACCTCACCGCCCACCTCGACGGTCTCGACGTGCTTGCGCGGCACGGTCAAATGCCCTTGCCGCGCGCGGAACGCCGCCGCCGCGGCCAGGGTCAACGCCCACCGGTCCACCGACACCGAGCGCCGCACCGGGACCTCGGCCACCTCGACGCCCACCTCGGCCAGCGCCTCCCGCTGCGCTGCCGACAGGCCAGCGCCGCTGCGCCGTTGCCGTTCCAGCCATGCCCCGACGTCCTCCCCGCCGACGGTGCGTCCGGGCACGAGTTCATCGAGGCTTCCACCCGCCTCGATGTGCAGTCGCACCGTCGCGAGTATGCGTTGCCAGTCCAGCGACCACCGCAGGGCGGGGTCCTCACGTCCGGTGGGGTTCCAGTCGGGATCGATCTCGGCCAGGCGCTCCCACCGCTGCGCCCAGCGCGCGGGGTTCTTGCGGGACTCCAACGGGCGGCGGCAGTTCGCGAGGAATTGCCCGACGGGGTAGTTGTTGACGGCGGCGTTCTTGGGCGCGGCCAAGTGTCCGTGGACGGCGTGGTACGCCCGGCACATGGCGAGTCCGTCCTCGAACGCGGCGTCGTCCGGGCTCCACACCATCCCCAGCGCCTCGAGCAGTTCGATCCGCCGCGCGCTGATCGTCCCCGCCGACCACGCCCTGCGCTGCTCGCTGATCCACGCCCCCACGGGATGACTGGTGCCGGTCTCGACATCGTAGTCGATCGCCTCCAACGGAACCCTCAGATCACCGTGCGCGGCGTGCCATCGTCGGGCGGCGAGGTAGCCGCGGCGCCAGTCCCGGCGTTCGGGGTCGATGACCCTGAGTTTGACGAAGTCGGCGAGGAGGGCGGGGTCGCGCTCGGTCATGAACCTCACGAGGAACCGCTCCTCGTCGTCCCCGGGTTCCTCGCCCATGTCCCCTTCGGAGTCCTCCTCGGCCGCCTCGCTCTCGTCGCCCCGCGTTCCCGGGGCCTCGTTGCCCTCGGCGTCGGTGTCCGTCGATGCCGTGAGTCGGAAGTGGCTGCCGCTGGGTGCGGGTGTGGCGAGCATGTCCAGGACGCGGCTGTCGTGCGCGGCGAGGGCGTGGAGCACGCGCACGAGGAAGTGGTAGGAGTCGGAGACGAGCATGTCGTCGGGTTGTTCCCCGGCGGCGAGGAACACGGGCACGATGATCGTCGCGATCCGACCCTCGTGGGGTTCCTGGCGCAGGACCCTCCCGATGGCCTGGACGATCTCGATCACACTCAGCTTGGGGTCCATGAACGCCACCGCATCGGCCCGCAGGTCGACGCCTTCGGCGAGGACACGCACGTTGGAGAGCACCGCCCGCCGCGTCACCATCCCACTCCGGTCGGGAACCTCGAAGAGTCCGGCTGGCTCCTGGTCGGTGTGCGCGGCGAAGTCACCCAGCACCCGCCGCCGGTGCTCGGTCTCGTGCTCACCGCACAGCCAGTCCGCCCACACCCCGGCCGGATACCGCTGAGGGTCGGTCTCGTGCAGCCGCTTGGCGACGTCGGGGAGGGTCTCCGCGCAGGCCTGGGCCTCGGCGGTCCGCGCATGGTAGGCGATGACGGTGTTCAGATCCTGGTCGGCGGCGACCCGCAGCACGGCGGTTTGCAGGGCGGCCAGGCGCGCGGCCCGGTATTCCTCGACCTCCTCCAGGGTGCGCCGGCCCGGGCCGCGGTTGAGGTCGAGCCCGCCGGCCGTGGCCAGGTTCTGGACGGTGGGGTCGGCGACGTCGACCACCACGATCCGAGGCCTCGCGAGCAGGCCCAGACGCACCCCCGCCGCGAGTTCCAGGCGGTGGACGGTGGGGCCGAAGATCTCCTCGTTCTCCATGGACGCGACCGCGTGGAACGGCAGCGGCGAGTGGACCGGGCGTCCACCGCGCACCCGGATCGGCCCGACGCCGCCCTCGTCGCCCTCGTCACCGTCGTCGTCCCGGCCGCCTTCGTCCTCGGCGAGGTTGTCGAGCCCGCCCGGGCCCACCGCGTCCGGGTCGTCCCACGCCGCGTCGTCGGCGAGGATCGGGGGCAGTTCGGCCTCTCCCTCGCCGGTGCCTTCGCTGTAGGTGCTGTTGGCGGGTGGTTCCCACACGCGTGGGGTCGCGGTCAGGTACAGGCGCCCCTGGGCCGGCAGGCGTCGGTCGTCGTGGACGGCTCCCCAGTCCTTCGCGAGCGATCCGCTGGTGCGGTGTCCCTCGTCGACGCACACGAGCCGCCACGGCTTCAACCGCAGCCCGTACACGCCCGTGTGGGCGTCCAGGATCGTGCCCAGCGACTGGTAGGTGGCATACACCGTCAACGGCCTGTCGCCCGCGGCCCACAACGCGAGTTGCGGGGGCGCTGGTGGTCGCCCGCACTCCGAAGCGGCCCAACGCCGCGTCGCCGCCGAGGGAACACACCGCCACCTGCGTCCCGCCCACCCGCCCGGCCCGCTGCCACGCCCGCACGGTCTGGACGAGGAGGTCGAGGGTGGGTACGAGGACCAGGACGCGGTCGTGCGCGGCGAGGGTCGCGGCGGTTGCGGCGGCGACCCACGTCTTGCCGGTGCCGCAGGCCATGACCGCGGTGGCCCGGCGTCCGCTGTACCGGGTGCTGCCAGCCGTTTCGGGGTCCGGGTTCTCCAGTTCGCGGACGATCGCGGCGAGGGCGTCGCGTTGGTGGGGGCGCAGTGCGGGCGTGGTGTTGCGTGCGGGACGGCGTGTGGAGGGGGTCGTGGGGTTCCGCATCGGTGACCTCTCCGCGTGTGCGAGCCGGGTGTTCGGGTCGGGGCGACGGGGCTGTCGGAATGGTAGGCGTTCGGCGACGTGCGTGCGCCGCGCGTCGAGCGTGCTCCGTCCCGGAGTGCCGGCGATCGTTCGCGCGGGAGGTCGTCGGGATCGGCGTGGGGTCGTTCCCCGTCGCGGGCTGGTGTCGGGGCCGAAGGCGCCTGCCTTCGGGGCTACGGGGTTCGGTCGGGGGCCAGTCGCCACGGGCCCGGGTACCGGGCGCCGCAGCGGGCGCAGTGCGCGAGGTAGAGCGCGGAGACCGGTCCCGGGGTCGTGGCGGGGCGGGCGCGCAGGCGCCGGCCCTCGACGACGGTGACCAGGTTTGTCCGCGGGGTCGGGCAGGTGCAGTCGGGCGGTGGTTGTCCGGCCGGGGGTGTGGTCATGCGGTGCCTGCGTCGTCCGGGGGGTCGTCGGGGGTGGTGGCGCGCCATTCGCGGGGCCTGCGGCCGACGGCGTGCTGCACGTCGGCGACGTCGGTGTGGTCGTAGGTGGTGCGGACGCCGGAGATGGACATGCCGCTGGCGTCGGCGAGGTCGGCGAGTCGGTAGGGGCGGGGCCGGGTGAATTCGCGGCCGTAGGCGACCAGGCGGCGGATCTCGGCCTCGGCCAGGTCGCGGCGCCACTTGGCGGCGGCGATCGCCGACAGCAACGGCTCGTTCTCGGCGTCCGCGTCCGAGGCGGCCTCGAGGTGGAGGACCGTCTCCTTGCGGGCCGCGTCGACGTCGTGGCGGACGTCGCTGTGGAACTCGGGATCGACGGCGCCCGGTTCGGGCATCGGGTGGAGGATCGCGGCAATGTCTTCGTACACACTCATGCTGTTCAGTCTGCGCAATGAATTGCGATGATCGCAACATATTTCGTTGAGTGAAATCAATCCCGGGGTTCGTCGGGCAGGACGCGATCGAGCGGATCCGCCCTTTTCGGGCCCGGCGGCGCCATCCCCCGGGCGTGGTCGCCGGCCGGTTGCGTGGATCGGCGGACGGGACCCTTGGGCACCGATCGAACGCGCCCACGGGTTGTGGCCGGACCCGAACCGGACTCGCCGGCCTACATGCGTTCTCGGTTCTCGCCTGCGCGTCCACCGACAACGACCTCCGGGAGGAGCCCCTGCTGTCCGATGCCGGGTGTCGGTGGGGCCGGCTATGCTCCGCTCCCGCCGGTCCGGGGCGGTGGCGCGGCTGCCCTCGCGAACGGTCGGGTGTGTGTGAGGGCGTGGAGGGTTGTCGTCGTGTCGGTGCGGGGGGTCGGGGGAGGGGTGCGGGATGGACGACGGTGTCGGCGCGAAGGCGTTGCACGACGCCCGGGTCGATGCGTTGCCGCGGGACTGGTCGGAGCGGTGGGAAGGGTCCGACAGGGACGTGCGCACCGTGGTGGCGGGGATGCCGGTGGAGGTGTGGGACGGTTTCGTGTACGACCGGGTGCCGTGGGGTCGGTTCGCTCACGCATACGGTTCGGGTGCGAACGTCCCGGACCTCCTGGAGCAGGTGCGTTCCGTCGAAGTCGTGACGGCGGAGCGGTCGCTCCGGTCGTTGTGGGGCTCGATCTGTCATCAGGGCTCGCGGGGTTCGGTGGCGCCGCTGGTGGTGCCGTTCCTGTTGCGGATCGCCGCGGATCGCTGCGCGCATCCCCGCGTGGGCGCGCTGTTCCTGGTCGCGATGGTGGCGCGCTGTGATTGTCAGGAGGATTCCCGCGCCGATCTGTTGCGGGTGGCCGATTCCGACGACGACCACGGACACTTCGATGTGGGCGGCTACTTCCAGAACTGGACCGTGGAGGCGGCGCGCGACGCGATCGCCGCGGACGCGCACCTTCCGATCGCGCTCCTTCACGACCCGGACCCCGATGTCCGGGTGGCGGCCGCGTACGCCCTGGCCGCGGCCTCGGGTCGGGCCGGGGAGATCTCCGCCGCCCTGCACGACCGCTTCCGGATCGAGGACCACGCGCGTGTACGCGCGAGCCTGGTCCTGGCGATCGCGCAGTCGGCCCGGGAACACCGACACGAGGACGCCGCCGTCTTCACCCGCGCCCTGTGGTCGGACCCCGCGCGCCCGGCCGAGGTCCGGGTGGGCGCCGCCCTGGGGTGGTTGTGTCTGGTCGAGGACCCCGTGCCCGACGACCTGCGCGCCGTCCTCGACGCGTGCGTCACCCCCGAACTCGACCGTGCGATGGCCTCGGTGCCCTGGCTGGGCCGGGTCGACCGCGACGGCGCCGGATCGACCCACATCCTGCGGCAGTTGCTCGATCCGGACCCGTTCCGCCGTTCGGTGGCCGACGGCCGCCTGTGGGCGGAGGCCGAGGGCTGCGCCGACGACCCGCCCTTTTGACGGCTCGGTGGCGGCTGCGGCGATCGGGCGCTTCGGCGGCGGTCCGCGTCGGTGTCTCGGCATTGCGGGAGGCGGGGAAGGAGCGGAATGCTTGCCGTCGTCTACTCGCCGGGTGGTTCGGCGACGGCCGTGGCCGTCAGGGTGATGGGTCCTGTGTCGGGGATCGGTTGTGGTGGCGAGGTGTCGACGGGTAGGGGTGCGGGGAGTCCTTCGCGCAGTCCGGCCGCGAGGAGTGCGCCGTGGACGACGAGGTCGTGGGGGAGGTCGAGGCCGAACACGGTCTCGGCCATGCGCAGTTCGCAACCCCGCGTCGGGGCGTCGTCGTCGGGGGGTGTGCCGTGCGGGGTGAGGAGCCCGGCGGCGATCATGTGGGGGAGGAGCCGGTCGGGGTCCGTGCCGAAGCGGTCCTCGGGAGCGTCTTCCTCGAAACCGCACACGACCTCGCCGTCCTCGGCGTGGATCAGGTACGCGACGGGGTTGCAGTCGCCGTACACGAGTACCGCCTCGGTGCCGGCGGAGACCGCGGCCAGGACACCGTCCTCGAATCCGCGGTTCCCGGTGGTTTCCACGGCGTACGCCCATCCGCGCGAGGTGCCGGCCCGGATGGTCTCGACGCCGGTGTCGAAGTAGGTCTCGGTGGCGTCGACGAGCCCCATCGGCGCGGCCGTCGCCGGATCGCAGCCCAGGCGGGTCAGCAACTCCAGGGGCTCCAGGCCCCGGGCGAACGTCACGCAGTAGTCGGATCCGAACTCGCGGGCCTCGCGCAGCCACGCGATACCGTCCCAGGCACCCATGCCCACACCGTAGGGCCGGTGTCCGACACCCGCCGCGCCACACACGTGGGGAAACGTGCCCGGCCCACTCGCGATCCGTGGGGCGGTGTCGGCGTTGTACGGCATCGGTGGACTCGACGGCCACCACGACGGCGTCCGCTTGGGCGACGCTCGCGTCCCGGACTCCCCGCGCACGTCGATGAAAGGGACGGGTACACCCCGGCCGCGGCGTTCCTGCCGCTCGGCTACCGGCTCGACTCCTGCGCCACGATCGCCGTGGAGGTGGACGGCGAGGCGGCGGGGCTGTCCCGGCGCGGTGTGCGTTCGGCTCAAGGACGGTTTCCCACCCCGGCGATCAACTCGTTGCAGAGTTCGCGTTTCCCGAGCCGGGCGGGGAACGCTCGTAGTCGATCAGCGAGGCCCCGTCCGGCCAGCCGGCCCCGCGTACCCCGCCGAACAACGATGCGGCGGCCACGTCGAACCCCGCGTACACGAATGTCACCCCGATGCGCTCGGTGAGGTCCTTCAGCAGGTCGGCCGGTGCGTTCACTCCCACCTCCCCGACGAACCGTCACGTGCGGGCCCACGGGCCGCCGGCCGTTCCTGCGGGCTCAGCGGCTGTCGCTTCGGTTCTCGATGCCCGGTGCCGGAAGGAGGTGATCGAGCGAGCGGTAGTCGTCGTGGGTTCTGTCAGCGGGCGGTGAGTTGAGGATTCCGATGTAGACGGGTCCGCGGGTGGTTCGCGTCTGCAGCGCGGTCCACTGGTCGAGGTCGTGTTCGGCGTACGCGCGGACCAGGACGGCGAGTCGAATCTCGTGGGCCGGGGTGAACCGGTTCTCCCGCGCACCGAGCGGGGGCAGCAGGTGGTCGATCGAGTGGAAAGAGTCGTCGGTCATGTCCGGGAGGAGTGTGCGGAACACCTCGACGTACACGTCCCCGTACTTCGTCCGGGCCCGCAACAGGGTCAGCTCGTCGAGGGCGTGTTCGGCGTACTCGTGCAACACAACAAGGAGTTGCCTTCGATCAGCATCGTCGAACCCGGTCATTGCCTCAGCGTACCGGTGCCCGTCCGGGAACCTCGCGAGGGCCGCTTTCCGCTCTCGGGCGCGCGACGCGCGATCCGCGCATCCCACGGATCGATACGCGTCGGGTCGAGTGCCACTCCAACCCAATGGCAATCCCCGCCCGCGCCTGCCCGTTCCCGTGTCGGGCGCACTGCCCCGGGACGTCCTCCGCGACGACCCGACCCCACTGCTCCCCAACGGCCCCGTCCGGATCGACCGGGGAACGTTCGAGTACACCCCTGGTCCGACTGCCGGGCGTTCGCGCCCCGTGGCTGCGCGAGATCCTTGCGAACCTCACGCACCACACGTCCGTCCGCCTCTTCCAGCGCCGGTAGGACCGACTCTCGGCAGCTGCCGACACGCGGTGCGAACGTAGCCAAGCCGACCCCATGCGTTCCGTTCGACGAACGCGCCGACCCGGTGTCGCGGACGACGCGGCGAATCGGGTCGCCGCCCACGTCCGCGATATGGAGGGACCCTTGACCGGCGCCCGGGTTCGACCGGTCCCGGCCGGGCGGGTGATCGGGTTCAGCCCGTCTTCTTGCGTGTTCGGGCCGCAGGGCCGTTCTTCCTCGTGCTGCCCGCGGTCTTGGACGCCGTGCGCTTCGCGGCCTTGGGGCGGTCCTTGGTGGCCGCCTCGACGCTGGCGGTGAGTGCGGACATCAGATCGACGACGTTCTCCGCGGTCGCGGTGCGTTCGGCGGCCTCGTCGGGGTGGGCGCCGGCGGCCTTGGCCTCGACCAGGGCGTCCAGTGCGCGTTGATAGTCGTCGTGTACATCAACAAGTTCGAAATCCTCGCTGAGCGTGTCCATCAGCGAGGCGGCCATCTTCAATTCCTGGGGGCGGATGGTGACCTTCTCCGTGGGGGCGATGCCCTCGGGGGCACGGAGTTCGTCCGGCCACAACATCGTCTGGAGGGTGAGGACCTCCCCTTGCACCCGGACCAACGCCAGGCTTTCGCGGGTGGACAGGGTGATCTTGGTGACGGCCGCCCGGCCCTGTCCGGCTAGGGCCTCGCGGATGAGGACGTAAGGCTTGGTCGCGGTGGGCCCGGCGGGCCCGAGAAAGTAGGGCTTGGACAGGGCGAGCGGGTCGATGTCGGCCTCGTCGACGAACGCGAGCACGTCGACGATCTTCTTGCTGGGCAGCGGCAACTCGGCCATGTCCTCGTCGGTGAGCACGACTTGGCGCCCGTCCGAGGACTCGTAGGCCTTGGCGATCTCGGCGTAGGGGACCTCCTCCCCATCCAGCTCGCACACCCTCCGGTATCGGATTCGGCCACCGTTCTCGGGGGGTTCTCGCACTGTGGTGTGACGTCGTGCCCCGCCTTCTCGTTGAGGCTGGGACGACCGTTCTCGGGTGGTGTGGCTCTGCGGTGGATCGTTGCGATCGATACGTGGAGGAGAGGCTGGAATGCGCGCGTTTCCTGTGGTGATGCCGTCGGGCACCCGGTATTGGACGGTGCTGGACGACGAGTTGGCGGTGGTGGGCGACGTCGATCGGTTTCTGCGTGAACTGCGGTTGGCTCGTGGCCGGGCAGAGACGACGACGAAGGCCTACGCGGAGGGCCTGTCGTTGTTCCTGGACTGGTGCGCGGCGACGGGTCGGGACTGGCGGACGGCGGCCCGGGACATGGGTTTGTTCATCGTGTGGTTGCGGTGGACACCGCGGGCGGGCGAGGTTCCGGTCGTGGTGGTGCCGGGTCCGGGTGGTGTGCCGGTGCGCGGGGAGAGTCGGATCAACCGGGTGCTGACCGCGGTGCGGATGTTCCTGTTGCACGCGGTGGTGAACAAGGCGGCCCCGGGGTGGGTGTTGGAGCAGGTCTACGAGCTCGGCGACGATCGGGACCTGCCGCTCCGGGCGCGGGGCGAGAGCGGCGGCATGCGGTATCGGCTGCGCGCTCGTCATCGGGTGAACGAGCCGCAGACGGGCGTGGATCGGGCCTCGGACGAAGAGGTCGTGGCGATGTTCCTGGCGTGCCGGTCGGCGCGGGACCGGCTGATCGTGTTGTTGCTCTCGCGGGTGGGTCTGCGTCGCGGGCAGGTGGCCGGGCTGCGGCGCCGGGACCCGCACGTGGTGATGGACGCGCGTGCGCTGGGTTGCGACGTCTCGGGGGCACACGTGCACGTGGTGCGCCGGGACAACGAGAACGGCGCGTGGTCGAAGTCGCGCAAGTCCCACGTGTTGCCGCTGGACTTCCTCGTGGTGCGTGCGTTCGACCAGTACGCCTTGGAGCGCCACGAACTGCTCGGTGCGGGCGGCAGCGACTTCCTCCTGGTGAACCTGTTCCGGCCGCCGGTGGGTTCGCCCGTGACGCCGGACGCGATCGGCGAGTTGACGGAGTCGCTGGCACGCCGGGCGGGTCTGGAGCGTCGTATCGCGCCGCACATGATGCGGCACGCCATGGCGAGCAACGTCGCCGACGCCGGTGGGAGCCTGGACGAGGTCCAGGCTCTCCTCGGGCACGAGCACCCGGAGTCCGCGCGGCCGTACCTGCATCCGTCGGCGTCCCGGTTGCGGGCCGCCGTCGAGCGCGTGCCGGTACCGCGCACCGTCGGCGCCGAAGGGGCCGGGCTGTGACCGCGACGCGTGTGATCCCGGCGCCCTCGGCGCGGCAGTGGGCCGACGATCCGATCGCGCGGGGACTGAAGGCCGAGTTCCTCGCGACCGTGTCCTGGGATCCCGTGAGCCGCAAGGTGACGTTTCCCCAGGAGCATCCCTTGCTGGGGTGGAAGAAGTGCCGGGTCCCGGGGTGCCTGGAGGGCGCGCCGGCGCGTGACCGGCTGTGTTGCTCGTGCCGCGGACGATGGCGCGCGGACGGGCGCCCCATCGAGGACTACCTGGCCGACACACGCAGGCGTTGGCGGCGTCTGTCCAAGCCGGAACCGTGCCGGGTCCGAGCGTGCGAACGCGTGTGGCGAAGCGCGGTCAAGCAGTTGTGCACCGCCCACGACCACCAACGCAAGAACGTGCTCGGCCTCGCCCTGGAGGACTTCCTCCGCCATCCCGCGGCCACACCGCTGCCCTCCTACGGGCCGTGCCTGGTCGTGGCCTGCGACAGGCAACGCCAGGGCATCCGGTCCTCGTACTGCCAGGCACACGGCAACCGTCTGGCGTTCGCGCGCACCCACACTCCGGACATCGACGAGGAACGCTGGCGGCGCACGACACAACCGGTGAGCGAGGGCAACGTGATCGGCCTCCTGGGAATGCCCGACCGCGTCGTCGCCGAGCTGCTGTTCGGACTCCAGGAACGCACCCGCCTGGGCTACCGCACCCGCCACTACCAGTTCCACCCCCTGGTCCTCCTCCTGCGCAACGGCGAATACCCCTCCTTGCACGACGTCGACCCCACACCTACACAGCGCGGAGTCCGGGGCCTGTTGAGCTCGCTGGTGGCGGCGGCGACCGGCGTGACACTTTCCGCCGAGGTCGAATGCCACAAGGACGTGTGGGACGGGAGGGCCTTCGGCGTCCCCGGACGACTGCACTTCGGCCACATCCACCAACCCTGGCTGCGCGAGGCCGCGAAACGCTGGGCCGCGGACGACCTTCCCCAACGCCGCGGCGCCAGGCCCGCAAGCCCGGTCCAGGACGTCATCAACGCACTCGCGCGACTGTCGCAGAGCCTGCGATCACAGCGCGAGGACCACGGCCTGGACCCGCGTCACCTCGGGGCGCAGGACGTGAGCGCGTTCTGCAACCAACTCGCCCACCTCCAAGACCACAAGGAGATCACCGCGCGCACACGCCTGACGGTCTGCCGCGGCGTGCGCAACGCCCTGACGCGTATGCGCTCCTTGGGCCTGAACCGCGAGGGTGAGCCGCTGCACGGGCTGTCCGACGACTTCGCCCTCACCGAGAGCCACATCCCCGACGATCCCGAGGACACCGAGACGGGCAAGGACCTCCCCGTCGAGGTCATGCGCGCCCTCGTGGCCCAGTTGGGACGCCTGGACGATCTGGCGACGAGCGAGGTCCGCACCGCGATCGAACTCGTCATCGACACCGGACGCCGTCCCGGGGAGATCTGCGCACTGCCCTGGGACTGCCTCGAACGCGACGGCGATGGCCATCCCGTGCTGATCTACTCCAACCTCAAGGGCAATCGACACCGGCGTCGCCTGCCGATCGCCGACGCCACGGCCCGTCTGATCGTCGGCCAACAGGAACGCGTACGCGCACGCTTCCCCACCACCCCAAGTCACGAACTCGCCCTGTTGCCCGGCAAGATCGCCTGCCTCGAAGGACGCAAATGCGTGTCCGCGGGATGGGTGAGCGAGGTGCACCGTATGTGGATCGACACCCTGGACCCCATCCACGTCCCGGTCACCGCCCGCGCGGGCGAGCCTCGCACGACGGTGCCGTTCGACGCGCGCAGGATGTTCCTCTACGCCTACCGACACTCCTACGCCCAGCGTCATGCCGACGCGGGCGTGCCCGTCGACGTCCTGCGCGAACTGATGGACCACCGACAGATGAGCACCACCCAGGCGTACTACCGCGTCGGCGAGAGCCGCCGCCGCGAGGCCGTCGAACGGGTTACCGCGATGCAGTTCGACCGGCACGGCACTCGCGTGTGGCGCACGGCCCAGGCCCTGCTGGACTCCGAGCACACCCGTCGCGCCATGGGCGAGGTCACGGCGCCCTACGGGGTCTGCACCGAACCCTCGAACGTCGCCACAGGCGGACACGACTGCCCCGTGAGGTTCCGTTGTGTGGGCTGCGGCCACTTCCGCACCGACATCTCCTACCTGCCCGACCTGGAGGCATACCTGGCCGACCTCCTGCGCAACCGTGAGCGGTTGGCGGCCTTCGTCCAAGCGGACGGCTGGGCGAAGGCCGAGGCGATGCCCTCGGACGAGGAGATCACCCGCGTTCGCCGTCTGGTCCGCCGCCTCAAGGAGGACCTGGACGAACTCACCGACGATGATCGAACGCAGATCCGGGAGGCTGTCACCGTGGTCCGTCGGACCCGCCAGGTCGTCTCGCTCGGCCTGCCCCGCATCCGTCAGCCCCTGCCCGACATTCGCCCTGACAGGATCGCATGAACAGCACCATGATCGATGGGCGGCGAGCCGACTCTGCCCGGCGGCGCGAACGCGTACTCAAGGCCATCGACGCCGTGCTCCGGACGGGCGAGGACATTACCGTCTCCTCGCTCGCCCGCGCGGCACGAGTGGATCGTACTTTCCTCTATCGCCACCGTGACCTGCTAGAACGCGTCCACGCCGCCGCCAATACCCCCGTCGAGGAGGGCCGGATTGCAGCGGTCAGCCGGGCCTCGCTCCAAACCGACCTGGCGAACGCGCTGGAATGCAATAAGCGCCTCGCGGCACGGGTCCGACAGCTGGAGAACCGCCTATCGTCCCAGCTTGGCGACAGAGTCTGGGCGGAGTCCGGCCTCGGAGCGCCAGCCGACATCGACCAGCTCCAGCGACGCATCACATTGCTTGAACAAGACCTCGTCGACACCAAGGGCAAGGTGGACGAACGCACAGAGGAACTTGAGGCTGCCCGCGCAGCCAACCGGGAACTGACGCGCGCTCTCAATTCGTCAGGGCCCGGATAGCCAGTTCGCGCGCTCGGTGGAGGTGGCCAGCTCGGTTACCTCTGCCGAGCGGTTGCCTTCTTGGCGGTGGTCTTCTTTGCCGATGGCGTCTTCTTCGCGCTGGTTTTCTTCTCCGTGGTCTTCTTCACGAGGCCTTTCTTTGCCGGTGCCGCCCTTTTTCCGGTGGTCCTCTTCGCCGCTGCGTCTTCTGCGCTGGTCTTTTTTGCCGTGGTCTTCTTCGCAGGGCTTTTCTTTGCCGGTGCCGCCATTTTTCCGGTGGTCCTCTTCGCCGCCGGCTTCTTCTCGGTGGTCTTCTTTGCCGGTGCCGCCTTCTTCCCGGAGCTTGTCTTCTTGGCGGCCGCCTTAGCCAGCGTCTTTTCAGCGGTCACCATTTCCTTCTTTCGCGGGATCGCAGAAGATGGTGCCCTGACAAGTCGGTCCGGAGCATCCGAACTCGGGGCGCTGACTGACTGTCCTACCATCGAACTGGGGCGGAGTCCCCGAGAGGCGCGTTCCAGTGCAGCGGAGACAGTCCCTACGATCCACTTTGCCAGTTCATCTTCGAACACCTCTTGCTCAATGGTTCGGGAGTATCTGTCCGAAGAGGACCAAATAGGCTGGTGTTCGTCGTCGAGCCAAGCTCGGCTTCCTACGGTGACCCTAAACTCTCGCGCGAGGTCTTCCTTGCCGAGCATTCTTACGTCGTCGGGCCTCAAGGTCAGCGATGCCTCTACTCTACCGATCGGGTCACTCTCGTAGACCACCCAGACGGCCTGCATGCCGTCCCACACGCGCACGGGCCTTTTCGGCGTCTCTGATCTCGTTTCAGCGGCTTTAGCAACCGCACCAGACACCACCTTCGCGATTTCCTCATAGAGTGACTGCATTACTGACTCCTCGGGTGGAGCACCCAGTCCCAGGGAGCATCGCTGCAGGAGCGCATCTCCGCAACGTGCAGAATACTCTCAAGAGGAACACGCTCGGGACATAGGAATTCGATGGCACCCCCCGGCCAAAGATCCCTGGCGACATCCAGTTGAGATGGAACGGCAAGCGCCGGGCCGTACCATTCATCGATCGAGACTGGGTCTACGACCACCACCACATCGACCGGAGCCTGCAGTCCAATCGCAGACAGAGAAGCGCAAGCCGAGTAGGGAGTGGGAGTGAAGTAGCATCCACCGAAAAGGCCATCCCTTTCAATGGCCGCTCTAAATTCATGCCTCGTATAGTGAAGCAAGGTCTTATATTTTTTGGCGATTTCTCTACCTGAAATCGCGTCGCCGCCGTCCGACTTGATCCATGCGGCCCCCCGAGGTTCGATGCCCCATTGACTTCGATTCGCGTCGACCCAGTCCGCGAGAGAATCCGCTCTAAAGGACTCGGGGAAACGCCCCGGAGTGCTATGCAAAATCGGAACCGCCATCACCGTCCGCCTTACGCCGTGGTCCGTGCAACCCGCCGATTCATGAACCCATCGTCGGCGCTACATACAGGATGGCAACTGGAAGGAGGCTTCCCCTGGCCCAGACGATCACCCTGCGGCAGTGCGTCAGCGAGGTCAACCGGGGTCGGACATCGGAGAACCGCGGAAGAGCCGCCGGTCGCGACGCTCCTGAAGTCCGAACAGTCTTCCGCATGAGGTCACTCAAATTGGGGATAGCACCACGGGTGTAGCGATGGCTAGCCTCAGCTCAGCCAGCGCTGAGCTGCATCAACACGAGACCATGACCGCAGCAAAAGCTTGCGCCCCCAGAGAACCGCCGTCGCTCTCGTGGACCTGGTGCGCCGCGGAGCGACTCTCCGAAACGGTTGCGGGATACAACTCGACCGGGATGCTCACCAACCCGAACGAGATGGATCCCTTCCACGTCGCCCGCATACACACTCCTTGCCAAATGACACCAAATAACCGATTTCGATCGTATGGGATCAATGTGGTGGTGGCCAGGAACGCTTCGTCACCGACCGACTTCGATCGCCACGGCATTCGGGCGGCCGCGCCGTCGCGCGCGGCAGCGTCTGCCGTCGCCCCTTCGGCCTTCGGGCCGCAGGCGAGGCTCGCCGCTGTTCGAGCTCCACGCGAGGGGTGCAGCTTCCCCCGAGCACGTTGTCGTCCGCACCGGAGCGGGTCGGCGACATCGGCCATGGGCCGTTGCTGTGGTCCGCGCGCCCGATACGGCCCCGGGCGAACGCCCTGCCCGACACGTTCCGAACGCTCCGGTGGGTCGAACGGTCGGCGGATACGAGGATCGGGGCGGGGGGGCCCCCCCCGCCCCCCCCCCCCCCGGGCCCCCGGGCCGGGCGCCCCGCGGGCCCCCCCCCCCCCGGGGGGGGCCCAGGGGGGGGCGGGGCGCGCCGGG
>NZ_JBEXCV010000151.1:0-21028 GCF_040605455.1 Embleya sp. NPDC005575
CCTCCACCATCACCCGGGTCGGCCCGGTGGCGACCTTGCCCTGGCGTACCGTGCCGCCGAGCAGCTCGCGCACGATCGGCAGCGCGCGACACGCCCGAGTCGGAAACGGATTCGCACGCGGTTTCCGACGCGGTTTCCGAGCCGCACGCGCACGAGCCGGTGGACGATCAGCCGGGTCGGCGCAGGCTGCTGGACGCGTTCTGGCCGCCGCGCGTGAGCCGGGCTCAACTCGTGGGCGCCGTGCTGCTGTTCGCGCTCGGCGCGGGACTGGCCATCCAGGTGCGCTCGAATACCGAGTCGGACCCGCTGCGCGGCGCGCGGCAGGAGGACCTGGTCCGAGTCCTGGACGAACTCGGCGAGCGCACCCGGCGGTTGGAGGACGAGAAGCACCGACTGGAGAACAGCCGTACCCAGTTGCAGAACAGCAACGACCGGGTCCAGGAGGCACGCGAGCAGAACGCGGCCAAGGCGGACGCGCTGGGCGTGCTCGCGGGCACGGTCAAGGCCACCGGGCCGGGCATCACGTTGACCATCACCGACCCGCAGCGCACGGTCAGCGGCGACGTGCTGCTGGACACGCTCCAGGAGCTGCGCGCGGCGGGCGCCGAGGTGATCCAGATCAACGACGTGCGCGTGGTGGCGGGCACGTGGTTCAACGGCACGCCGCCCGGCGACATCGTGATCGACGGCACCAAGGTGCTGCCGCCGTACGTGTTCAAGGTGATCGGCAATCCGCAGGATCTCCAGCCCGCGCTCAACATTCCCGGGGGCGTCGTGAAGACTCTGGAGAAGAAGCAGGCGGGGGCCATCGTCACCCCCTCGCAGGAGGTGCTGATCGACGCCTTGCGGCCCGCGAACAAGCCTGGTTACGCTCGCTCGGCACCGGGCGCCGGTAACGGGTGAGTACACCTGACAGAATCAGTCCGCCGGTCGCCGTCGGTGCACCACTCATCAGGCAGGAAGGGCAGGCTGTCCGCATGTACCCCGCAGATCTCGCGTACACGACGGAGCACGAATGGGTGCGCGTCATGGAAGAGATCTCCGGGACGGTGCGGATCGGCATCACCGAATTCGCGCAGGACGCGCTCGGTGACATCGTCTACGTCACGCTGCCGCCGGTCGGCACTCGCGTCGTGGCCGGACAGCCCTGCGGCGAACTGGAATCGACCAAGAGTGTCAGCGACCTCTTCGCGCCGCTCGACGGCGTCGTGACCACCGTCAACGACGTGCTCGACGGCGCACCGGAGTTGGTCAACTCCGATCCCTACGGCGACGGTTGGATGTTCGAGGTACGCCTCGACGACCCCGCCGCACCGGCCGCGCTCTTGGACGCGGCCGCCTATCAGAACAGCCTGGGCTCCTGACGGCCCGGCGAAGCGGTAGGCAGTCCATCACCACGACCCACTCCTCCTGCCCCACGGGCGGGCCAGGTTCTCTCGGGGAGGTTCGCCCGTGAAGTTGTTCGCGAAATTGTTCGGTCGTTCCCGTCGCTCCGGCGACGCGCCGGCTGCCGATGCGGGGAGGGCCGGCAACCCGCCGGCCGCCCCGCCGACGATGCCGCCGGGCACCCCGTACGGGGCGTCCGCCGGCTCATCTCCCGCACCCGCTCCGCAGCTGGGCGACTCCGACGCGACCGCCGGGCATGTCGCTGTTGACCACGAACACACGGCGCGCATAAGTTTCGGGCAACTCTCGACCGAAGGTCGAGGTTCGACCGGAACGGGTCAGGAGGCCGACGTGGTGGTGTGCAGCACGTGTGGGCATCACAATCCGCCCGGTGGCCGGTTCTGCTCCAACTGCGGCGCACGCCTGGGTGCGGGTGCCGAGCGGGCGTCCGAGCAGACCTCGACCATCTCGATCAGCGGCATCGAGGCGCTGGACGCGGAACCCGCGCCCCGCGAGATCCTCACCCCCGAGGCGCAGGCCGCGGTGGACGCGCTGCCGCCGGGCACCGCGCTGCTCGTGGTCCGCCGGGGGCCCAACTCGGGCAGCCGTTTCCTGCTCGACTCGGACCGCACCACGGCCGGTCGGCATCCGCAGAGCGACATCTTCCTCGACGACGTGACGGTCTCGCGCAAGCACGCGGAGTTCCGCCGCACCGCCGGCGGCTTCGCGGTGGCCGACGTGGGCAGCCTCAACGGCACCTACGTGGGTCGCGAGCGGATCGACGAGATCCCGCTGACGCCGGGCGACGAGGTGCAGATCGGCAAGTACCGACTGGTCTTCTTCCCCAGTCGGCAAGGGCAGATCGGGTGAGTCCGGCGGCGGCCGGATCGGTCTCCTTGAGCATCGGCGGGGTGTTGACCCTGCTGCGTCCCGAGTTCCCGGACATCAGCATCTCCAAGATCCGGTTCCTCGAGGCGGAAGGGCTCATCGAGCCGCAGCGGAGCCCGTCGGGCTATCGCAAGTTCGGCGCCGCCGACATCGAACGACTGCGCTACGTGCTGCGCGTGCAGCGCGACCGCTATCTGCCGCTCCGGGTGATCAAGGATCAACTGGACGCGATGGATCGCGGGCTCGAACCGGCCGGCCCGACCCCGGCCGAAGCCGAGCGTGCCCAGGACGCCGACGGCGATCCCGGGTCGGCCGGTCGGGACGGCACCACAGTGCTGCTCGACCGGCCGGGCCTGATCGCTGCGGCCGGCATCCAGGACGTGGACCTGGCGCGGCTGGAGGAGTTCGGGCTGATCCAGCCGCACCGCCCGCGTCCCGGCGGCGCCGACGGTGAACACGCGGTGGTCTACGACGGTGACGCGCTGGTGGTGGCCCGGTTGGTGGCCGCGCTGGGACGCTACGGCGTCGAACCGCGGCACCTGCGTCAAACCAAGGCCGCCGCGGACCGCGAGGCCGCTCTGGTCGAACAGATCGTCGCGCCGCTCCTGCACCGCCGGGGTGCGCGTGCCAAGGCGGGTGCCGAGGAGACCGTGCGCGACCTGCTCGCGCTCACCTCGCGGCTGCACACCGTCCTGGTCACCACGGCGCTCGCGCCCCGCCTGGGCCGCTGAGCAGCCCGGCAGCCCGGCCACCGGTGATCCCGGTTGCGCGGCGAGTCGGGGCATGCGTCTCGCCCCACGAAGAAAAAACGACGAATCCCCGACCAATTCGGCCCCTGGGGATCGGTGACCGACAGTCGGGCGCGCTAGTGTGGCGATGTGAACGAGCTAGAGGTTGTGGGCGTCCGGGTGGAGATGCCCTCTAACCAGCCGATCGTGCTCCTACGGGAGACGGGGGGCGATCGTTATCTCCCCATCTGGATCGGCCCGGTAGAGGCGACGGCCATCGCGTTCGCCCAACAGGGCGTGGTACCCGCGCGTCCTCTGACGCACGATCTCTTCCGGGACGTGCTGGAGGCGTTGGGGCAGGAATTGACCCAGATCCGGATCACCGACCTGCGCGAGGGCGTGTTCTACGCCGAGCTGGTCTTCTCCGGCGGCGTGGAGGTCAGCGCGCGCCCGTCGGATGCGATCGCGCTCGCGCTGCGGACCGGGACGTCGATCGTCGGCAGCGACGCGGTCCTGGACGAGGCGGGCATCGTGATCCCCAACGAGCAGGAGGACGAGATCGAGAAGTTCAGGGAATTCCTGAACGACATCTCGCCCGAGGACTTCGGCACCACGAGCCAATAGCCGGCCCGCTTCGGCCCGGTGCGCGTCCGAAGCCGCCGACCGTCCCGCCCGCCGTCCTCGGCGAGGGGGTACCGGTCGGCGGTTCTTTGCGTTCGGGACCGGCCGGATCGCGCCGCCGCCGACCGGCCGGGGGCTGCGGCCGGCGGTCGCGCACACGCTCGGACCCGCCCGCCGGACCGCGGTGTACAGACAGTCGGAGTCGATCCGTTTCGATCCGTTTCGATCAGCGGCAAAGTGGCCAGACCTACCCCTGAAGCGTTGGTTCAAACCACTCGTGCGAGGAGCGTCACTCGGCGTGCCGAACGGCGCGGTCGTTGACGCGCTGTTGGTGACTGCCTACCGTCGAAATCGACAGTTCCGGGATGACCCCTGCGCGTTGCACCTCGCCGCCTGCGGCCCGGGACTGAAGAGACTCTTTGCGCCGTACCCGGGCGCGGGGAGACGAAAGGGAGGTCGGCGTGAGCAGCACCGGCGACATCACGGCGGCGGAACGCGCCCGCACGGCACGTCCTCTGCCGGCGACCGACCCCGGTGCGGGCCCCCGGCGGCAGGACGTCTCGCCGGCCGGCACCCCGTCGGAGGACGTCGGCTACCGAGGCCCGACGGCCTGCGCGGCGGCCGGCATCACCTATCGCCAACTCGACTACTGGGCGCGCACCGGCCTGGTCGAGCCCACGGTCCGCCCGGCCCACGGCTCGGGCACCCAGCGCCTGTACGGCTTCCGCGACATCCTGGTGCTCAAGATCGTCAAGCGGCTCCTGGACACCGGCGTCTCGCTGCAGAACATCCGGATCGCGGTGGCCCACCTGCGAGGCCGCGGCATCGGCGACCTGGCCGGGATGACGCTGATGAGCGACGGCGCCAGTGTGTACGAGTGCACGTCGTACGACGAGGTCATCGACCTGGTCCAGGGTGGCCAGGGGGTCTTCGGGATCGCCGTGGGGGCGGTGTGGCGCGAGGTCGAGGGCTCGCTCGCGCAGCTCCAGGGCGAGGACACCGGCACCGGAGAGCCGATCACGCCGGTCCATCCGGGCGACGAATTGGCGCGCAGGCGGCGCGACAAGGCGGTCTGAGGCGCCCGCGGCGGATGGGAACCGGTCCGACGGGCAGGACGTCCCCATGGACGTGATCATTCGTCGGCCGACCCTGCCGCGCTCGCGGCGAGCCCAACGACGCGGCTATCAGGCCGCCGTCCTGCTCACCGTGGCCGGACTGGCCCCGATCACGGGGCTGCACCTGTACGCCGGGAACCGGGTCCGCTCACCGGCCGACGTGCCGTACCAGGACGTCACGATGGTGCTCGGCGCGGGCGTGCACGGGGACCGGCCGTCCGATCTGCTGGCCCGCCGGTTGGACGTCGCACTCGGGTTGTACCGGGCCGGCAAGACCCGGGTGATCCTGGTCAGCGGCGACGGCGGCGGCAACCGCTACGACGAGACCGGGGTGATGCGGCGCTACCTCGCGGACCGGGGAATCCCGCAGCACCGGATCGTGAGCGACGAATCGGGATTCTCCACCTGGGAGTCCTGCGTCCGCGCGAAGCACGTCTACGGGATCGACCGGGTCATCGTGGTAACGCAGAGCTTCCATCTGCGGCGTGCGCTCGGGCTGTGCCGGGCCGCCGGGATATCCGCGTACGGCGTCCCGGACGAGTCCTTCACGTGGGGCCACATCGGGCCCACCGTGTACGGCACCGGGCGCGAGATGCTCGCGGCGATCAAGGCGACCGGTCAGATCGTGGTCAAACCGGATCCGCGCGCACGCGATCCGAGGAACGACGAGATCCGCCGCGCCCTGAGCGACTGAGTGAGTCAACGCACGCCGATGTCGGTCGCGTGCGTCATCATTGCCCGGTGTGAGACAGGCCCCGGGCATCCTTCACCTCGACATGGACGCGTTCTACGCGTCGGTCGAGCAGGCCGCGAAGCCCAGCCTGGCCGGCAAGGCGGTGATCGTCGGCGGCATCGGCGCGCGCGGGGTGGTGGCCACCGCCTCCTATGAGGCCCGAGTGTTCGGCGTGCACTCGGCGATGTCGATCGGCGAGGCCCGCCGACGCTGTCCCAACGCCGCTTTCCTCAGCCCGCGCTTCGCGCTGTACCGGCAGGTCAGCGACACCGTGATGGAGCTGCTGCATCGGCTCTCGCCGCTGGTGGAGCCGCTCAGCCTGGACGAGGCGTTCGTCGACCTGGAGGCGGGCCCGCACGGCGGCACGCTGGACACCCGGCGGGTCACCGAGATCGCCGTGCGGCTGCGCGCCGACATCCACGCGGCCACCGGGCTGACCTGCTCGGTCGGCGCGGCCACCTCCAAGCTGCTGGCCAAGATCGCGTCCGAGGCGGACAAGCCGGACGGGCTGTGCGTGGTGGCGCCCGGCGCCGAGCGGGCGATGCTGGACCCGCTGCCGGTGCGCGCGCTGCCCGGGGTCGGCCCGGCCACCGGCGACGTGCTGCGCCGGGCCGGCCTGGACACCGTGGCCGACCTGGCCGCCGTCGACGAGAGCGAGCTCGTGCGGCTGCTCGGCCAGGCGCACGGACACGGGCTGCACGTACTGGCCGCCGGGTTGGACACGCGCCCGGTGGTCGCCGACCGGGACGCGAAATCGGTGTCGGTGGAGGACACCTTCGCCACCGACCTGGTGGACCGCGAGCGCATCACGCGGGAGTTGGACCGGCTCTCGATCCGGTGCGTGGAGCGGCTGCGCGCCGCCGGGCGCTCCGGGCGCACGATCGTGCTCAAGCTGCGCCGCTACGACTTCAGCACGCTGACCCGCTCGGAGACGCTGCGCGGGCCCACCGACGATCCGGGCGTGGTGCGCGAGACGATCCGTCGGCTGGCCGCGCAGGTGGACGTCACGGGCGGCGTGCGGCTGCTCGGGGTGGGCGTGAGCGGCTTGGCCGACTTCGCCCAGCAGGACCTGTTCGGCGGGGCCGAGCCGGAGCCCGGTGAGCCGGTCGAGGAGGGCACGGAGGCCGCCGCGGAAGCGCCCGCGGAGGCCGCCCCGGAGCGGGTCTCCTGGTCGCCGGGCCAGGACGTGCTGCACGAGGGGTTCGGGCCCGGCTGGGTGCAGGGCAGCGGCGTCGGCCGGGTCACCGTGCGGTTCGAGGTGCCGGGCGGGCGGCCCGGCCGGGTGCGCACGTTTGCGATCACCGATCCGGCGCTGCGACCGGGGGAACCGATTCCGCTACCGCCCGTCGACCGGGGATAGCCGCGGCGATCCGGGGCAGGCGCCGGGCAGACGACTCCTCGGGGGTGTCCCCACCATGACTGATGTCAAAGAGCGGCCGATGCGAGGGCAAGGGGCCTTCCGATCGGCGCGCCGCAAGCTGGGCCTGCCCGCCTTCCTGGTCACGCTCCTGGTCGGCTTCATCGTGCTGGCCCTGGTGCTGGTCGGCCTGGTCAACCTGCTGCCCGGAAGATTCAATCCGTTCGGCGAGACCACCAAGGACCACAGCGGGCCCGTGATGCTCAAGGCGGTGCAGGATCTCAGCCGCTACGAGGCGGTCAGCGGCACCTTCCAGGTCGTAGTGGACCTGGAGAAGGACGCCAAATTCCTCCCGGACGCCGTCCGCGGCCAGCGAACGCTGTTCATCGGGGTCGGCCAGGTCGGCGGCTTCGTCGAATTCGGCGGAATCGGCCAGGATGCGATCCGGACCTCGCCGGACAACAAGAGCGTAACCATCAAGCTCCCGCACGCGCGGCTCGCGCCCGCCGCGCTCGACCAGAAGAACAGCCACGTGATTGCCCAGGACAGGGGCCTGTTCGACCGTCTCGGCGACTTCTTCTCCGGCAATCCCGGCGATCAGCAACAGCTCTACGTGCTGGCGACGAAGAAGATCGACGACGCGGCGAAGACCGCCGGACTGGTGGAGCGCGCGGAACGCAACACCACCGGCATGCTCCAGGGAATGATGCGATCCCTGGGTTATCCGACCACCACTGTGACCTACGCCTAGTGCGCAGGCCCCGGCGGCTGTCACGCTGATACCGTTGAGACCGCCCATTACGTTCGCGCGGGAGAGTCCTCGTGTCGTGCACACGAGGCGCCGAAGGAGCAACTCCTCCCCGGAATCTCTCAGGCACCCGTACCGCGTGGTCGTGGGCACTCTGGAAAGCAGGATTCGCACGTGGCTCGCCGAGTCGGGTCGGATCCTCGCCGACGGTGCAAATCGCGCCCGTGGGAACCGGTTCGACCGGGGCTCCGGGCGCGGTGAAGCTCTCAGGTACAGATGACAGAGGGGGAGGCCGGTGGACCCGCGACCCGCGTGTCCGTCCAGGAGCGATCCAGGAGGCCTTTCGCGATGACCCCGCGCACCCCTGCCCCGACGCGTGCTCACGTCGTACTCCCCTCCGGTCCCGGCTCGTTGACCGGCCTGGAGGCCGCGTCGCCGTTCACCGGTCGGCACATCGGTCCGGACGCCGACGAGCAGGCGAAGATGCTCGCCGCGATCGGCTACGGATCCCTGGACGAGCTGACCGACGCGGCGGTGCCCGCCGCGATCCGCGCGCTGGAGGGCTTCGCATTGCCCGCCGCGCGTTCGGAGGCCGAGGTGCTCGCCGAACTGCGCGAGCTGGCCTCCCGCAACAGCGTGCTGACCTCGATGATCGGGCTCGGCTACCACGGCACCTTCACCCCGCCGGTGATCACCCGCAACGTGCTGGAGAACCCCGCCTGGTACACGGCCTACACGCCCTACCAGCCGGAGATCTCGCAGGGCCGGTTGGAGGCGCTGCTCAACTTCCAGACCGTGGTCACCGACCTGACCGGCCTGGACGTGGCAGGCGCCTCGCTGCTCGACGAGGCCACCGCCGCCGCCGAGGCGATGACCCTGGCCCGGCGGGCCGGTCGGGCCAAGAGCGACGTGTTCGTCGTGGACGCGGCCACGCTGCCGCAGACCGTCGCCGTGGTGCGCACGCGCGCGCAGGCGCTGGGTATCGAGGTCGTGGTCGCCGACACCACCGACGGGCTGCCCGAGGACGGCTGCTTCGGCGTGCTGCTCCAGTACCCCGGCGCCGACGGCCGGGTCCGCGACCTGACGCCGGTGATCGAGGCGGCGCACGCGCAGGGCGCGCTGGTGGCGGTCGCCGCCGACCTGCTCGCACTCACCGTGTTGCGCGCGCCGGGCGCGATGGGCGCCGACATCGCGGTCGGCACCAGCCAGCGCTTCGGTGTGCCGATGGCCTTCGGCGGTCCGCACGCGGGGTACATGGCGGTTCGCGAGAAGCTCACCCGCAGCATGCCGGGCCGGCTGGTCGGGGTGTCCGTGGACGCCGACGGCGCGCCCGCCTACCGGCTCGCGCTGCAGACCCGCGAACAGCACATCCGCCGGGAGAAGGCGACCAGCAACATCTGCACCGCGCAGGTCCTGCTGGCCGTGATGGCCGGGATGTACGCGGTCTACCACGGGCCGGACGGGCTCACCTCGATCGCACGCCGCACCCACCGGTACGCGGCCGTGCTCGCGGCGGGCCTGCGGGCGGGCGGCGTCGAGGTCGTGCACGGCGACTTCTTCGACACGGTCGGCGTGCGCGTGCCGGGCCGGGCCGAGCAGGTGCTTGCCGCGGCCCGCGCGGCCGGGGTCAACCTGCGCCCGGTGGACGCCGACCACGTGGGGATCACCTGCGACGAGACCACCCTGCGAGCGCATGTCGAGGCGGTCTGGGGCGCGTTCGGGGTCACCGGCGACGTGGCCGCACTGGACGCGGTCACCGCCGACGCGCTGCCGCAGTCGCTGCTGCGCGACACCGAGTTCCTGACCCACCCGGTCTTCCACACGCACCGCTCCGAGACCGACATGCTGCGCTACCTCAAGCGGCTCGCGGACAAGGACTACGCACTCGACCGGGGCATGATCCCGCTCGGCTCGTGCACGATGAAGCTCAACGCCACGGTCGAGATGGAACCGATCACGTGGCCCGAGTTCGCGAACCTGCACCCGTTCGCGCCGGTGGATCAGGCCGCGGGATACCTGGAGCTGATCGACGGCCTGGCCGACTCGCTGGCCCGGATCACCGGCTACGCCAAGGTCTCGCTCCAGCCCAACGCCGGTTCGCAGGGCGAACTCGCGGGCCTGCTCGCGGTGCGCGCCTATCACCACGCCAACGGTGACACCGCCCGCGACGTGTGCCTGATCCCCTCCTCCGCGCACGGCACCAACGCGGCCAGCGCGGTGATGGCGGGCATGCGCGTCGTGGTGGTCAAGACCGGCGAGAACGGCGACGTGGACCTGGCCGACCTGCACACCAAGATCGAGCAGCACCGGGACACGCTCGCGGTACTGATGGTGACCTACCCGTCCACGCACGGCGTGTTCGAGGAGGGCATCGAGCAGGTGTGCGCGGCCATCCACGAGGCCGGCGGCCAGGTGTACGTGGACGGCGCGAACCTGAACGCACTGGTCGGGCTGGCCCAGCCGGGCGGCGCGATCGGCGCCGACGTATCGCACCTGAACCTGCACAAGACGTTCTGCATCCCGCACGGCGGCGGCGGTCCGGGCGTCGGCCCGGTCGCGGTGCGCGCGCACCTGGCGCCGTACCTGCCCAACCACCCGCTCCAGCCCGCAGCCGGCCCCGAGACCGGCGTGGGGCCGATCTCGGCCGCTCCGTGGGGTTCGGCGGCGATCCTGCCGATCCCGTGGACCTACCTGCGGCTGATGGGCCCGGACGGGCTCAAGGAGGCCACCCAGGTCGCGGTGCTGGGCGCCAACTACGTCGCCAAGCGGCTCGCGCCGCACTTCCCGGTGCTCTACACCGGCCCGAACGGCCTGGTCGCGCACGAGTGCATCATCGACGTGCGGGGGATCACCAAGGCCACCGGGGTCAGCGTCGACGATGTCGCCAAGCGGCTGATCGACTACGGGTTCCACGCGCCGACCATGTCGTTCCCGGTGCCCGGCACGCTGATGATCGAGCCGACGGAGAGCGAGAACCTGCACGAGATCGACCGGTTCTGCGACGCGATGATTGCCATCAAGGGCGAGATCGACCGGGTCGCGTCGGGCGAACTGCCCGCCGACGACAACCCGCTCGGCAACGCGCCGCACACCGCCGCGCTGCTTGCGGGCGAGTGGGCGCACGCCTACACGCGCGAGGAGGCGGTCTTCCCGGCCGGTGTGGTGCCGGCCGAGAAGTACTGGCCGCCGGTGCGCCGGATCGACGGTGCCCAGGGCGACCGCAACCTGGTCTGCTCGTGCCCGCCGATCGAGGCGTACGGCAACAACTGACGACGCGCAGCCCGCTCCCGATCGCAGATGTTCCGATCAGGGGCGGGCCGCGCCGTGGGTCAGCAGTCGGGCCACCGATGCGGCGAAACCGGGCTTGGTGGCCAGGCCGCTGCCCAGGACGCCGAACATCAACGCGCCGCTGAGTGATTCGAAGAGCAGGTCGGCGTCCACGTCCGGGCGGGCCTGACCGCGCGCGACCGCGTCCGCCACGAAGGCCCGGAAGATCGCCCGGACCGGATCCATCCGGGCCACCAGCAACTCCTTGAGCTCGGGCTGGTCGCGGTACTCGGCGAGCAGCCCCGGCACCGCGGCCGCGGTCTCCGGGCGCCGGAACGACTCGAGCGCGGCCTCGGCGAAGCGCAGCACGCCGGTCGCGAAGTCCTCCTGCGGCAGCGGCCGAAAGCTCATCTCGCGGGCCGGGTAGACCGCCTCGTGCACCAAGTGCGCCTTCGAGGGCCAGCGGCGGTACACGGTCGGCCTGGTCACGCCCGCCCGGCGGGCGACGGCCTCGATGCTGACCCGGTTGTAGCCCTGCTCGGCGACCAGCTCGCGGGCCGCGGCCAGGATCAGTTCGTCGGTGCGTGGATCACGCGGGCGACCGGGCCGAGGGGTGCCGCCACTGGGCATGAGGATGGAACTCCGAGTCGTCGTCGCGCCCAACATCGTGTCGCTGCATCGCAGCATGTTGTCGCTCGGACTGTATCGGGAAGGCGGCCCGACCGGCTCCGGACAGGCGAGAGCCGGAGGTCGTCACGCGGTGACCTCCGGCTCGTTGGGGCCGTGCGAACGAATCAGGCCGCCGAAACCAACCCTACAGGGGGGCGGTGCGGGGCGATGGTGCGTCCGTCCGGCAGCAGTTCGCCCGTGTCCTCGAACAGGACGACGCCGTTGCACAGCAGGCTCCATCCCTGTTCGAAATGAGCGGCCACAACGGCGGCGGCCTCACGATCGGGACTGTCCGCCGGCGGGCAATGCGGTCGGTGCTGGCACATCCTCGTACCTTCTCGGTGTCTGCGCGGAGCGCGTCGGGCAGCCTTGCCCGGCAGCTCACAGTGTCCGCCTCCGAAGCCCCGCGCGCACGCCTTCTCGCAGTTCTCACCCGACTGCGCCCAAGATGTGACCACACGTGTGAACGCCCGGGTGTGATCAGCTGTCCGGAGCCCCCACGGCGGCCGGCCGGCGCGTGCGCGAGGCCAGCACCCCGGCCAGTTCGGCCGCGGTGTAGCAGCGCAGCGCCTGCACGCCGCACGGCGCCGGCGCGAGCGGGATCAACAGGTCCACGCCGCCTGCTTCGTCGGCCAACCACAACGCGACCATGTACATGCCGGGTACGTTCAGCAGGCGCGCCTCGTCGCGGCGGAGCATGGTCTGCGGGAGTGCCCGAGCCGCCGCGGCGGCCGGTGCGGTGGCGAGCGTGAACGGTCCCTCGACGAATCGGCCGACGCCGTGACCGGTCGGGCCGGGGCGGACCTCGATGCCGCCGACGACCACGTCGCCGGACCACATGAGCCAGCGCCAACCCACCGGGCGGGCGCTGCGTACGCCCTGATCGGCGACCAGGTCGAGCAGGTCGATCTCGAAGACGCGGTGCGGGAATCCGGCCGTGAGCGCGGCTTGATCGGCGCGGTAGTCGGCGGGGAGCAACGCGCGGGATTCGAGCACGGCTCGGGCCGCTCGGCGGGCCGACTCGGGAGCCTCGGGCACACGCAGGACCATGAGACCGCCTCATTTCGATGCAGAGTCCAAAAACCCGGAGAATCCGGGGAGGGGAAAGCGGCGCTGTGCTGTGGGGAACCGGGTATCCGGCCGGGGGACGACCCGGCGGCGTACAGAGGGACCCGGCAGGGCCGGTCAGCGCATTGTACCGAAACGGCTCCGAAAAGTAACGGTGTATTGCGAACTGACACCCGTTTGAAGACCTTTTGGAACGATCTCGGTCAGGGGAACAGCGAGGACATCACGTCGTCGAGGGTGACCAGGCCGAGCGGGACCGCGTCCGGCGCACCGACCAGGGCCAGATGTGCGCGGGAGCCGCGCATGCGGGCCAACAGGGTGGTCAGCATGGCGTCCGGGTCGATCGTGACGAGCGGGTAGACCGGTACCGAACCGTCCGCCTCGGGGGCCAGCACGTCGAGCACGTGCACGTAACCCACCGGCAGGTCGGCCGCGTCCAGGACCGGGAAGCGGGACAGGCCGGTGCGTACCGCGACCTCCTCCAGGGCCGCCGCCGAGACCGGCCGGGGCAGTGCCACCACGTCGGTCCACGGCCGCATCACCGAGGCGGCGGGGCTGGAGTGCAGCGCCAGTGCGCCGGAGAGTCGGTCGTGCTCGCGCACGTCCAGCAGGTCGTGCTCGCGCGACTCGGCGAGCAGCGCCGGGAGTTCCTCGGCGGTGTACACGCTGCGCACCTCGTCCACCGGCCGTACCCGAAAGGCGCGCAGGCACAGATTGGCCACGTGATTGAGCAGCCACAGGATCGGCGCGGTCAGCCGGGCGAACAGCAGCAGCGGCGGGGTCAGCCACAGCGCACATTCCTCCGGTCCGGCCAGGGCGATGTTCTTGGGCACCATCTCGCCGAGCACCATGTGGCAGAACACCACCACGGCCAGGGCGAGCACGAACGCGATGGCGTGCACCGCCCCGGCGGGCAACCCGATCGCCTCGATCGGGCCGGCCAGGGCGTGCACCAGCGCGGGTTCGGCGACCGCGCCCAGGCCGAGCGAGGCCACGGTGATGCCCAGTTGGGCGGCGGCGAGCATGGTGGACAGCCGGCCCATCGCGATCAGCACCATCGCGGCCCGGCGCGAGCCGGCCTCCGCCTGCGGCGCGATCCGGGTGCGCCGGGCCGAGATCACCGAGAACTCGGCGCCGACGAAGAAGGCGTTGGCCATGAGCAGGACCAGCGAGAGCAGCAGGTCGCCGATCATATGTCGGCCTCCGGCCGCAGCTCGACCTCGTCGATCCGGTGCCGGTCCATGGCGACCACCGTCAGCCGCCGGCCGTCCACGTCCACGTGGTCGCCGACCGTGGGCAGTCGACCCAGCCGGGCCAGGATCAGCCCGGCCAGCGTGCTGTAGTCGCCGTCCGGCAGCCGCCAGCCGCTGGCCTCCTCGACCTCGTCCGCGCGCAGCAGCCCGGACAACCGCAACACGCGCGAGCTCGGCTCCCGTTGCGGCGGTGCGTCCGGTTCGTCCGCCGGGTCGTGTTCGTCGGCGAGATCGCCCACCAACTCCTCGGCGAGGTCCTCGGCGGTGAGCACCCCGGCCGTGCCGCCGTACTCGTCCACCACGATCGCCAGCTGGGTCCGGCCCTCGCGCAGCCGTTCGACCGCCCGCTTGAGGTCGAGCGAGGTCGGCACCAGGACCGGGGTGCGGGCGATCCGGGCGAGCGGGGTGCGTGCCCGATCGGCGGCCGGTACCCGCAGCGCGTCGCGGAGCACCGCCACGCCGACGATCTCGTCCAGGTCCTGGCCGCGGACCGGGATCCGGCTGTGGCCGCACGCGCGGGCGGTGTCCATCAGTTGGGTCACCGACGCGGTCGCGGGCAGGGTGACCAGCTCGGTGCGCGGGGTCATCGCCTCGGCGGCCTGCTTGTCGGCGAAGCGCAGCGCCCGGTTCAGCACCCGGGCGGTACCCGCCGGGAGCACACCCGCGCGGGCGGAGTGCCGGACCAGTTGGGCCAGTTCGTCAAGCGAACGGGCCGAACCCAACTCCTCCTGCGGCTCGATGCCGAGCCGCCGCACGAAGTAATTGGCGGAGCCGTTGAGGAACACGATCAGCGGCCGGCACAGCCGGGAGAAGCCGACCTGGAAGGGGCCCGCGACGCGGGCGACGCCCAGCGGGCGGGCGATCGCCGCGTTCTTGGGGACGAGTTCGCCGAGCACCATCTGCAGCCCGGAGGCCAGTACCAGGGCGGTGAACCTGGGCAGCCGAAACGCCGCCTCGGCGAGGTAGCCGGCGATCAGCGAGGTCAGCGTGATGCCCAACTGGGCGCCGGAGAGTTGGAAGGACAGGGTGCGCAGCGCGCCCAGCACCCGACTCGCGCCCCGATCGCCGGCCTCGGCTCGGGCCGCCACGTCGCCGCGTTCGACGGTGACCAGGGAGAACTCGCCGGCAACGAACATGCCGTTGCCGGCGATCAGCAGCACGAGCAGCACGAGGGCCAAGGCGGCGTCGATCGGGCGGCCTCCCGATTGCGAGGTGTATGGGCCTCGCACACATGCCCGGTGGGCGGCCGGGCTATGCGCTCGGGCGCGGAGTGCGGGTCGGCGTGGAGGTCGCCGTCGGGCGGTGTCCTCGAACGCCGGACGGGCCGGCATCGACCCCGGTGGGTGCGGCGGTTGCCGGTGTGCGGCGGGCGCTGTCCTCGAGCGCCCGACCGGCCGGCGCCGGGTGGGTTGGCGGCGCCGGGGCTACGGGATGACGAAGGTGTAACCGGCGGACTTGAGTTCGGGGATTATCTGCTCAAGCATGGCGATCGTCTGGCTGCGTTCGCCGCCGCCGTCGTGGCACAGGATCACGCCGCGCGGGCCCAGTTGGCCGTGCACGTTCTGGAGCATTTTGGCCAGGCCCGGCTTTTGCCAGTCGTTGGTGTCCACCGTCCAGTGCAACGAGCCCATGCCCAGCGACGCGGCGGTCTGGCGCACCTCGTCGGACCAGTTGCCGCCCGGCGCGCGGAACCAGCGCACCGGAGTGCCCGGGGACGCCTTGTGGATCCAGTCCAGGGTCTGCTGCATCTGGCCGCGCATCTCGTCCGGCGAGCGCTTCTTCAGGTTGATGTCGTGCGTCATGGTGTGGTTGCACAGCCCGTGGCCGGCGGCGACCACCTTGCGGACCAGGTCGGGGTGGTCCTTGGCCTGCTGGCCCACCATGCAGAAGGTGGCCTTGACGTCGTAGCGGGCGAGCAGCGTGAGGGCCTTGTCGGTCCACTCCGGCCATGGCCCGTCGTCCAGGGTCAGCGCGACCAGCTTGCCCTCGCCCTTGACCTTGTACACCAGCGTGGGATCCACCGGAGGCGGCGGCGCGGCGGGCGGGGTGGCCGGCTCCTGGGCGTTCGGGTTGCCCGGTGGCAGCGGCGGGGCCTGTATCTCCTTGGGTGCTTTCGCGGCCCGGGGCGAGGCGGCCGCCTGCGACCACCGGCCGGCATTGCCGACATTCCAGATCAGGGCACCGCAGACGAGTATCGAGATCATCGTGACCACGACCTGGAAACGCAGTCCCTGTATCGGTATCGCCCGAACCAAGCCCCGCACGGCAACCCCCATGGATCTCGCTGCGCCCGCCACGGCAAGAGCACACCCTAGGTGATCTCCGGCGAGCCTTGAAGATCGGCAGGCAGGTGCTTCCTCGATGTGATCAGTGACGTGTTTCGCGGCCTTGCGGTTCCCCTGTGATTCGTCACGGTCGATCGGTAATGTTCCCAATGTCGGCCCGATGCATCGGTTTGGGAGAACGTCGGCGGGAACGATCAGATCATCCCGATCCGACAGGTACCGGATTGCGACCACTCGACCGGCTCCGCGGGAGCCGGGTTCACGAGGGAGGGGCATTCATGGGCGAAAAGGTCGAGGTCATCGAGTTCGGCCGATCCGATCGGCAGCGATACCGGCACAAGCTGCGACGCTGCCTGGAAACGCTGCAGCGCATGCTGGACGAGGACCGGTTCGAGAGCGCCCGCAAGCTCATGGGCGTCGAGATAGAACTCAACCTGGCCGACGCCGCCGGCCGACCTCGGATGAGCAATGCCGAGGTGTTGCGCCGGATCGCCAGCCCGGATTTTCAGACCGAGCTGGGTCAGTTCAACATCGAGGTCAACATTCCGCCGCATCGGCTCACCGGGCCGGTGTTCTCCGAATTGGTCGAGGAACTGCGCACGAGCCTGGACTACGCCGACCGCAAGGCGGCGGAGCTCGACGCGCGGATCGTGATGATCGGCATTCTGCCGACTCTGACCGATGCGCACATGGCGTTCGAGACCATTTCCGACAACGCCCGCTACACGCTTCTCAACGATCAGATCCTCAACGCCCGCGGCGAGGACATACGGCTGCATATCGAGGGCATCGAGCGGCTCGACACGACGGCCACCACGATTGTCTCCGAGGCCGCCTGTACGTCTGTGCAGTTCCACCTCCAGGTCACCCCGAAAAATTTCGGCGCGCTGTGGAACGCGGCGCAATCCATCACCGGGGTGCAGTGCGGAATCGGGGCGAATTCACCGTTCCTGTTCGGCCGCGAGTTGTGGCGCGAGACCCGCCCGATCCTGTTCGAGCAGGCGTGCGACACCCGGCCCGAGGAACTGATCGCGCAGGGTGTCCGACCGCTGACCTGGTTCGGCGAACGGTGGATCGATTCGGTCGTGGACCTGTTCGAGGAGAACCTCAAGTACTTCCCGTCGCTGCTGCCGATCTGCGACGACGAGGACCCGATCGAGGCACTGGATCGCGGCGACGTGCCGCACCTGCGCGAACTCAAGCTGCACAACGGCACGATCTACCGATGGAACCGCCCGGTGTACGACGTGGCCCGCGGCAAGCCGCACCTGCGGGTGGAGAACCGGGTGTTGCCGGCCGGGCCGACCGTGGTGGACATCATGGCCAACGCGGCGTTCTACTACGGCGTGGTGCGTTCGCTGGTGGACGACGAGCACCCGGTCTGGGAACGCATGTCGTTCGAAGTGGCCACCGACAACTTCCACGCCGGCGCTCGGTACGGCATCGACGCGCGGCTGAACTGGCCGGGCCATGGCACCGTCCCGGTCACCGAACTGGTGCTGGAGGACCTGCTGCCGCGCGCCTACGAGGGGCTGGACCGGTGGGGGATCGACCCGCGCGAGCGGGACGAGTACCTGGGCATCATCGAGCAGCGCTGTCTGCTGCGCACCAACGGGGCGACCTGGCAGAGCGCGCAGTACCACCACTATCGCGACACCAAGGGCATGGACCGGTTGGAGGCCCTACGGGCGATGACTCTGCGCTATGCCGAGCACATGCGCGGCGGGGACGCGGTGCACACGTGGCCCGTGGGCTGACGGCGGGCTTATCCGCGCTCGGTAACGTGGGCGGGTGATCACCGAGCCCGAGTCCGTCGAGACCCCCACCGTGCCCCGGCGCCGAGTATTGCGCTCGGAAGTGGTGCTGGTGCTGGCCCTGTCCCTGGGCGCATCCGGGGTTTCCTCGCTGATCTCGTTCCTCGGCTCGTTGACCGCGCCGGGCGGCCTGGGACACAAGGCCGCGGTGCTCAACGGCTCGCGGGCCGTGGATCGGCCGTGGCTGGACCTGGCCTGGCAACTGTTCGGGATCGCCACCGCGCTGGTGCCGGTGTTCCTGGTCGCGCACCTGCTGACGCGCGAGGGCAACTCACTGCGGGTGCTCGGGGTCGACCGGACCCGCCCGTGGTGGGACCTGGGCCGCGGGGCGGGCGTCGCGGCGGCGATCGGCGGGTCGGGTCTGGCGCTGTACCTGGGCGCGCACGCCGCAGGCGCGAACCTGACCGTGGTGCCGACCACGCTGCCGGACGTGTGGTGGCGGATCCCGGTGCTCGTGTTGTCCGCGATCCAGAACGCGGCCCTGGAGGAGGTGATCGTCCTCGGCTATCTGCTGCGCCGGCTCGGGCAGTTGGAGGTGCCGTGGGTCAAGGCGGTGGCGATCAGCGCGGTGGTGCGCGGCTCGTATCACCTGTACCAGGGCATCGGCGGGTTCTTCGGGAACGTCGTGATGGGCGTCGTGTTCTGCCTGCTGTACAAGCGCTGGGGCCGGGTGATGCCGCTCCTGGTGGCACACGCGCTGATCGACATCGTGGCGTTCGTGGGCTACGTGCTGCTCGCGGGCAAGGTGGATTGGGTCCCGACGCCCTGAGGCCGGTCCGGCGATCAATTTATGGACTCGTTGGTACGTCCAGAGCACGTCGTTGGTGTCTGATGGTCATTGTGGGCAGACTCCTCTCGTCCGAGAGGGGTTCGTCACGACAGGTGCATATCGGGCGACGCGGGGACGCAGGGGGTCGTATGGACAACCGGAGGCGGGTGGAGTTCTTCTCCACACCGACGCCCATCGGCGGGCCGCCGCGGGGGCGGTTCGGACTGAACGCGCTGAGTCGGCATCCGGTGCGGATCCTGATGGTGGTCGGCGGACTGATCCTGTTGGTGATCGTCTTCTTCGTGGCGCTGCTCACGGTGGACGGCGGCGGTTCGAGCGACAAGAAGACCAAGACGGCCGGCGCCGGTTCGAGCAAGAGCTCGTCGGCTTCGCCGAGCCCGGCCAAGTCCGGCACCGGCAAGGCCACTTCGGGCACCGGGCAGAGCGCCGCCGGGCCCAGGCCCGGTTCGGTCGCGGCAACCGTGCACACCGGCGGTTGGCTGGTGATGTACAAGGGCACGTCGTACCAGTCGGAAAAGGTCGTGCAGATCAAGACCGGCACGCAGGTCCGGGCGAACTGCCACGCGGAGGGCTCGATCGCCTACTACGCGGGCTCCTCCAGTCGCACCTGGGTGCAGATCGACGTGGAGGGCAAGACCGGCTTCGTGCCCGCGATATTCCTGGAGAGCGGCGGCGACCTGAGCAAACAGGTGCCCGCGTGCACGAGTTGACGGATCGGGCCGGACAGCGCCGGAAGTGACCCCATCGGGTCGGTCGGATCCACAGGCACACGAGGGCCATACGAGCACGGCCCGGGGGCACCCGAGGATCGCGGGCACCATGCCGTACGGCGTCCGCGTCCCGGTACGCCGCCGACCGGAACCGGTCGAGCACACCCACTCGGCGCTGTATCGAGCGAACCTGGTGTCCGAACAGGCCGAGGAGGATGCGCCGAGCGAGGAGCCGGAGCACCGCGCACACGCCGAGGAGCGTCCGCAGAACGTGGACCCCGAGGGGGTCACGTCGACCGTTCCCGGGGAACAACCGCAATCGGCGGAACCACCACTGTCCCTCCTGCCGCCGACGAGACCCGGCCGCCCGGCTGAATCCCGGAGACCGGACCGACCCCTGCCCCGTCCGGTACCCCGCGCACAGAGAGGTTCACGTGGACGCGACCGACCGACACGACCGCCCCCGCGAGACCGCGGGCACGCTGCGGGCGCATTGGGCCTGGTACCACGACGGTCGGGTGCCGGCGTGCAGCGCGGGGCCGGAACGACGGGCACACTTCGAGCGGTTGGTGCGCCCCACCCTCGACGAGTACGCGCCGCCCGGGTGGGTGGGACTGACCAGCACCGGACGCGAGGATCCATTCGTCGCGATGACCCTGCGCGATGCGGACGGTGTCCGCTACTTCACCGCGCCGTACGCCGAGATCGCCGCCGCCACGGCCGGCTACACCGCGCTGTGGCTGGCCTTTCGCGGCATCGACCTGCCCACCGACCGGGAGCGGCCGTTGCGGGTCCGGCTGCCCGCCTCGCCGACCGAGGTCGGCGTCCGGACGAGCGACTTCGGATGGCTCGCGGGTGTCGCGGCGGCGGTCCTGGCCGGCCCGGTGGTGATCACCGGCGCGGACCGCCTGGACACCCGGGGTCGACTGGAACTCCTGGACCGGGTGGCCGCGTTGTTGCCGTACGGCTGTCGCGCCGGGCTGCGCTTCGCGACCTCGATGGGCTCCACCGGGCGACTGAGACCGCGGCTGGCCTTCGGCCGGGTGCCCGCGCCCGGCACGGTACGGGTCGCCCTGGACGGCATGCCCGACCTGCCCGACCTGCCCGCGGCCCGCGCCTACCTGGGCGAACTGACCACGCTGCGCCGCCGCGTCGGGCTCGACCCACTGATCGCCGCGCTCGCGACGCTGCACGAACCCGGCATGCCCGCAGCCGGGGACCACCTGCTCGGGTTGCTTGCCGAGGCGGGCGCACGGGCCGCCGAGGTGGACGAGGGCGTCGCTGCGCGGCGCTCGGCCGCCGAGTTCGTGGGCCCCGCCGCGGCCGCCGCCGCCTCGCGCGCGCCCGCGGTCGAGGCGCGTCCCGCGTCGATGCTGGACCGGTTGTTGAGCGGAGACACCACGCTGGCCGCCCCGATCGCCGAGCACTGGCGGGCGGAGGACGGCGACGAGGTGACCCGGGACATGGCCGCCGCGCTGCGGGCCCGGCCGGCGGGGCTGGCGGTCGGCTGGAACAGGGCAAATCCTCGACGATCTCCAGGCCGATGGTGCCCTGGCCGGCGATGATCCGCGCGTCGTCGTAGGGCGGCACGAACGC
>NZ_JBEXCV010000152.1:0-20637 GCF_040605455.1 Embleya sp. NPDC005575
GCCACCGCCCCGGGACGAGGGGCGGTGGCCGCTGCCGTGTGGGTTCGGCAAAGGTGCGTCAGTCCATCCGCACGATGGCCGCGACCGGGCCGCCACCGGAGGGGCCCTGGTGGACGGCCGCGACCGAGACGAAGACGGCCGGGTCGCCGGTGACGGCCGCGGTCACGCCGCCGACGGTGGCCTTGATCTGGCGGTGCCAGTGCACGTCCGAGTCGTCGAGCATGATGTTGCGTCGTCCGCGCACGCTGCCGCTCGGGTCCGCCTCGCACTTGAGGAACACGTTGACCAGGCGGTCGCCCAGGTCGGAGGTGTGCGGGCGCTCCGGCAGGTCGATCCCGGCCGAGCGGATCGCCGACCAGATGCCGTCCGCGTCCAGCGCGTCCTTCATCACGTCGTGGCCGACCCGGAACGGACCGCCCACGCCACGCACGTTGCCGACCACGACGATCTGCGCGCAGTCCAGTTCGACGCCGGAGGAGCACGACGCCACCGACGAGTACAGCGACAGGTCCCGGTGGATCTGCTCGGCGGTCGGCAGCTCGATCTCGCCCAGCGCCACCGCGATGCCCAGCGCGGTGGTGGAGTTGGACACGTCCATCGACTTGAGGGTGTCCTCGGTCCACACGTCGAACCCGCGCGACTTGGCGTCGTTGATGGTGTCCAGCACCAGCAGCGGCGTCTTGGTCTGCACGTAGTGCACGTCGGCCGGGTCGGTGATGCCCGCGACGGCCATCGCCTCGCGTACGCCGGCTGCGACCTTCTCCACCATCGGCACCCGACCGATGTCCTCGGGCAGGATCTGCTCGCTCATCGCGACGCCGACCGACACGCGCGGCTCGTCGGTGGGCTCGTACCGGTTCTCCGGCGCGTACGCGAAGACCGTCGCGTGCGGGGAGATCACGCCGTCGGTACCGCCGGACCACACCAGCGGAACCTGCTGCGCCTCCTCGACCGAGCGCTTGCCCTTGGCGACCAGCACCTCGCGGAAGGCGCGGTCCGCCAGGATGCGGGTGTAGTCGTTGACCCCGCCATTGCCCTCGGTCTTGCCGATGACGGCGAGCACGTCGTCCGCGGCGAACACGCCGTCGTCGATGAGCTTGGCCAATCCGGACGCGTCGGTGACGCTCTCGATGGCGACCTTGTGAACCTCGATCGGCCTGGGCACTCGTTCCACCTCGTTCATTGGAGTTCGTTGAAAATTCCGTGCAGCCTCTGCGGTCGGTCGAGACCGCCCTGCCGTGTGTCGCGGGCCGTTACGCGCCGGACTCCACGACCGTCCCGGACTCGCCCGCCACCGCGGCGGTGATCCGATCCAGCGACGTGATCACCGAGCGCCGGCCGCCCTTCTCGACGAAGCGCACCGCCGCCTCGACCTTGGGTCCCATGCTGCCACCGGCGAACTGGCCGGTCGCGGCATGCTCGCGCAGCTCTTCGGGGGTGACCCGACCGATCACCCGCTCGTTCGCGGTGCCGTAGTCGAGCATCGCGTTGGGCACGTCGGTGGCGATCACCAGTACGTCCGCGTCCACCGAGGCGGCGAGCAGGGCCGCGGTGAGGTCCTTGTCCAGGACCGCCTCCACGCCGCGCTCGGCGCCGTCCGCGTCACGCACCACCGGGATGCCGCCACCACCGGCCGCGATCGTGGTGAAGCCCGCCGCGACCAGCGTCCGGATGGCCGGCGCATCGACCACTTCCAGCGGATCCGGCGACGGTACGACCCGCCGCCAGCCCTTCGCGCCCCGGTCCTCCCAGTGCTGGCCGAGCGCGACGAAACGCTCCGCCTCGGCCTGCGGCAGATGCCGGCCGACCGGCTTGGTGGGGTGCTCGAACGCCGGGTCGGCGGCGTCCACGAGCGTGCGGGTGACCACGGCCGCCACCGGCGCCGCGAGCCCACGGCGCCGCAGCGCGGCCTCCAGGGCGGAGACGATGGTGAAGCCGAGGGTGCCCTGCGTCTGCGCGCCGCACCAGTCCAGAGTCACCGGAGGGACGACGTGCGCGGTGAGTTCGTTCTTGACCAGCAGGTTGCCCACCTGCGGTCCGTTGCCGTGGGTGAGCACCACCTCGACGCCGGAGGCGATCAGGTCGGCCACCGCTTCCATCGCCACCGCGACGGCGGCCCGCTGGGCGTCGGGGGTGGCGCTGCCATCGGGTCCCGTCATGGCGTTTCCGCCGAGGGCGATGAGTACTCTCCCGGTGCGGGGAGTTGGCATGTGTCGAACTCTCCTGTTCCTGTCGTACGCGGGAGTCCCGTCCGTCCGGGACTTGGGACTCTAGGCGGGTGACCAGGTCGATGGCTTGGGAGTCAGTTGACCACAAAAGCCGATCGATCTGGCAGAACTTGCCGAGCAGTACGGGTCGCCGCCGGCCGCCTCGGACGCCGTCCGGTCGACGCCGACCGTACGCCCGTCGGACGCCGATCGGCGCCGCCCGCTCGACCTCAGCAGCCGAGCCGGGCGTACCGCTCCAACCGGGCCGCACGCCGCTCGGCCGTGGGTCGGCGCAACAGCCCGACCAACTCGTACTCCAACACCTGGGCCAGCCGGGCCAGGAACGCGATCGGCTCGTCGGCCGCATCGGGCCGCTCGGCCACGATCCGGTCCACCACTCCGTCGCGCAGCAGGTCCAGCGACCTGATGCCCTGCGCGGCGGCGATCTCCGCGCCCCGGGACGGCGTCCGGTAGCGCAGCGCCGACGCGCCCTCGGGCGGCAGCGGCGACAACCAGCCGTGCTGAGCGCACAACACCCGGTCGGCGGGCAACAGCGCGAGTGCGCCGCCGCCCGCGCCCTGCCCGAGCAACAGGCACAACGTCGGGGTGGGCAGGGTGACCAACTCGGCCAGACAGCGGGCTATCTCGCCGGCCAGCCCGCCCTCCTCGGCCTCCCGGCTGAGCGCCGCGCCGCCGGTGTCCACGACGCTGACCAGCGGCAGGTCGAGTTCGGCGGCCAGCCGCATACCGCGCCGGGCCACCCGTAGCCCGGCCGGGCCGAACGGGCCGTGACCGGCCTGCCGGGCCCGGTCCTGGGCCAGCACCACGCACGGCGCGCCGCCGAACCGGGCCAGCGCGAGCAGCAGACCCGGATCGCTCTCGCCCTGGCCGGTGCCGTGCAGCGGCACCACCGCGCTCGCCGCGTGCCGCAACAGGGCGCGGGCTCCCGGGCGTTCGGGACGACGGGAGAGTTCGACCGAGGTCCACGCCGGCACGTCGGCCAGCTCCTCGACCGGCAATGGCGCGACGTCGGGCAGGTGTTCACGCGGTGCCGTGACGATGTCCAGGACACGTGCGGCCACTTCGCCGAGCCGATCGGGCTCGACGACGGCGTCCACCAGGCCGTGCGCGTACAGGTTCTCCGCGACCTGGACACCCTCGGGAAAGGGTTGCCCGTGCAGAGCCTCGTACACGCGCGGGCCCAGGAAGCCGATCAACGCGCCGGGTTCGGCGGCGGTGACATGGCCGAGCGAGCCCCACGAGGCGAGCACACCACCGGTGGTAGGGCCCCGCAGGTAGACGAGGTACGGCAGGCCGGCGCTCTTGTGCGCGGCGACGGCGGCGCTGATCCGTACCATCTGGAGGAAGGCGACCGTGCCCTCCTGCATCCGGGTGCCGCCGGAGGTCGGCGATGCGACCAGCGGCAGCCGTTCGGCGGTGGCGCGTTCGATCGCGGCGACCAGGCGCGAGGACGCGGCCACCCCGATCGAGCCGGCCAGGAAGTCGAACTCGCAGGCCACCACGGCGACTCGGCGGCCCTGGATTCGGCCCTCTCCGGTGACCACCGACTCGTCCACGCCGCTCTTGGCGGCGGCGGCCCGCAGTTCGTCGACGTACCCCGGGTCCAGCCGCTCGGGGCGGTGCGGCGCGCTGTCCCAGCTCGTCCAGGTGCCGGAGTCCAGAACCAGGCGGATCAGCTCGTGCGCACCGACGCGGGTGCGGCGGGTCGGTACCGGCGCGGACGCGGGCGCCGGGCCGGGCGCGGTGTTCACGCGCGCCGCGCGGCGTGCAGGGCGCGGGCGTCCTCGGCATCGAGCCACGCCTGCACGCTGTCCGTGTGCTGGCCCAGCGTCGGCGGAGCCTCGTGCCGGCGCCGACCGCCGTCCGCCGAGCCGCCGGCCACGCCGTCGAGGCGAATCGGCGGGCCGGGCAGGGTGATCGGACCGAGCGTGCTGTGCATGACGTCGAGCAGCAGACCCTGCGACTTGGTCTGGTCCCACTCGTACACCCGGTCGATCGTGCGCACCTCGCCGGCCGGTATGCCGGCGGCGGCCAGTTCCGGCAACAACTCGTCCACGGCGCGCTCGGCGAACGCGGCGTTGATCGCGTCCGCGAGTTCGGCCCGATTGACCACGCGGTCGGCGTTGACCGCGAAGCGCGCGTCGTTCACGGCCAGGCCGACCATCGGCGCGAACTTGGCCCACAACTTCTCGCTGCCCACCGCGACCTGGATGATCGCGTCCTCGCAGCGGTAGGAGCCGTACGGCTGGAGCGAGGGGTGCAGGTTGCCCTGCGCGTGCCCGACCTGGCCGGCAACGGTGTAGTTGGTGCCCTGGAAGGCGTGTACGCCGACGATCGCGGCGAGCAGCGAGGTGCGCACGACCCGGCCCAGACCGGTGCGTTCGCGCTCGTGCAGCGCGGCGACCACACCGTAGGCGCCGTACATCCCGGCCAACAGGTCGCCGATCGGCACGCCGATCCGGGTGGGGTCGTCGGGGCCGGGGCCGGTCAGGCTCATCAGGCCGGCCTCGCCCTGGGCGATCTGGTCGTAGCCGGGCCGGCCGCCCTGCGGACCGTCGTGCCCGAAGCCGGTGATGGACAGCACCACCAGACGCGGGTTGAGCCGGGTCAGCTCCTCCATCGGGAAGCCGAGTCGATCGAGCACGCCGGTGCGGAAGTTCTCCACGAGCACGTCGCTGTGCCGGATCAGTCGGGCCAGCGTCTGTCGGCCCTCCTCGGTCTTCAGGTCGAGGACGATCGACTCCTTGTTGCGGTTGCAGGACAGGAAGTAGGTCGACTCACGCGCGTCCTCGGCCCCGACGAACGGCGGACCCCAGCCACGGGTGTCGTCCCCGCCGTCCGGGTTCTCCACCTTGATGACACGGGCGCCCATGTCGCCGAGCATCATCGCGGCGTGCGGGCCGGCGAGGGCGCGGGAGAGGTCGAGCACGACGAGGTCGCAGAGCGGTCCGCTCACGTCGAAACACCCCTTTCTGCAGGTATGCGGCGTTGCGCGTCCGTCCATCCGTGCATCCGTGCGGTGTGCGGGTGTGGTGCGTGACGCGTGGTGGCAGTGCGTGTGTGCGCGTGCGTGTGGCCGGGCGTGGTGCGTGGTGCGGTGCGCCGTCCGGCGCCGAATGCGTCCAAGCTAGGCGGCTTCGGGGTCCTGCTCGCCGTCAGTTACTGCCCAAGGAATCGTGCTCACTTGGCAATACTTGGTGTTGGAAGCCCGGCTCGTAGTGCGTGTCGTCGGGCCCGAACGCCCGGCGGGCGAAGTCCACGAAGCGGGTCGGCGCACGATCGAGCAGCGCGGCCAGGGTGCGCGGGTTGCCGGTCAGGCCGTGCCGGTCGTAGAACGCGAACATCGCGGTAAGGGTGTCCAGCGCATAGCCGGACAGCCCGCCGGCGCGGGCCTCCTCGCACCAGTCGCGCGGATCGATCCGGCGCGCGGTCACCGGCCGGACCAACACCTCGGCCAGATGCCCGGCGATCTGCCGAGGGGTCAACGCCTCCGGGCCGGCCAACTCGTACACGGCGTCCTCGTGGCCCTCCTCGCACAACACCACGGCCGCCGCCTGTGCGACATCGCGCAGATCGACGGCGGCGAACGGCGCGTCCACCCGGTACGGCACGGCGAAGTCGCCGATCCGCACGATCGCGTCGCGCGCGTCGAGGGTGTTCTGCTGGTACGGCCCCGGCTGCAACACGGTCACCGCGAGGCCCGACTCGAACAAGGCCTCCTCGACCCGCGCCTTCGCCTCGTGGTGCGGCATCGCCCGCAACTGCGGACGCAGCACCGAGTGGAACACGAAGCGCCCGACCCCGGCCCGCCGCGCCGCCGCGATCACCGCACGGCCGATGGCCGGCTCGTCCGGGTGCACGTTCGGCGCGATGTGATAGACCGCCGCGCACCCGCGCAGCGCCTCGTCCAGGTCCGCCGGCTCGCCCACGTCCCCCACGACGGCCTCGACGGCCCCCGCCGCGAGCGCCACGGCGACCTGCTCGGGTCGGCGCACGAACGCCCGCACCCGCGCCCCACGCTCCGCCAGCTCCCAGGTGAGCGCCCGCCCGGTCTTCCCCGCAGCCCCAGTGATCACGATCATGCACCCACGCTAGGCAGCAATCCCACTCCCATCACTGTCCGCCCTCGCCAACCCGCCCACTCCGAATCGGGCACATCCTGCCGAAGGCAGGGCCTCGACAGCCGGAACACAAGCCCGCCCGCGCGACCGCCTGGCGAACTCGCACAACCGGAGAATCCCGGACCCGGATCACTAGACTGTGGACATGGATCCCGTCGAATCCGGAAACGCTCCCGACATCCACGACCCCGACTACATTGCCTTCGTCGCCGGCCGCATTCTCGACCACGTACGCGAGGTGCCGGAGCTCGCCGCGTTGTCCGAGCCGGTGACGTTCGAGTCGACGCCCCACGGCCTCGTGATGATGACGGCTCCGGACGCGCCGCACGGCGATATCCTGGACGACTTGCGCAGCTTTCTCACGTCTCTGCCTCGACACGACGCCGGTGCGCGGGCGTTGCGTGAGAACACCTCGGTGGAACTCGGCGTGTCCGAGCGCACCCCGGACCTGATCGTGTTCGACCCTTCCCGCCGCGTCCTGGTCAGAGGCGGCAGGGCCATGAACACCACCGGGATCCTGATGCTGGTCGAGGTGACGTCGACCTCCACCCGGCGTGAGGACTTGGACCGTGAGGATCCGGCCGCCAAGCCGCGCCAATACGCGGCCGGCGGCATCCCGCTCTACCTGGTCGTCGACCGCCGCAGGGCCGAGGTACTGCTCTTCCGGGACGCGACCAACGGCGTCTACCCCGAACCCACCGTCTTCCGGGTCGGCGAACCGGTCTGGCTGCCGAAACCCTTCTCCGCTGCCTGGCCCACCGAATTCATGAAAGACCTCCTATAGGCAGCCGGCCGGCTGATCACGGCCACACCCAGGCCGGGGCCCAGGTGTTCTATGTCGGGTGCGGGCCTCTTGTGGCCAGGAGGGCGCGGGCGGTCAGGGCCACGCGTAGGGGGCCCTGGCGGTCGGGGGCGTCGGGACTGACGCGCAGGAGGGACTCGATCAGGGCCAGGCGTTGGTGTACCGACTGGCGGCGCAGGAACAACACGCCGGCGGTTTCGGTCTTGGAGCAACCGCAACGCAGGTAAGCCTCCAGCGTGTCCACCAGGCCTGTGCCGCGCGCGGCGTCCGAGGCGAGCAACGGGCCGAGTTGGTCCTCGACCAGGTACTCCCGGGGCCGCGTGGTCGCCGAGACCCCGACCGCGCCCACCCGGCTGACCTGGCCGGGCCGGCCGCCGGAGGACGTGGACTTCGTACGGCGGTGACGCGTACGGCCGGCAACGACAAGAGCCCGGCCCCGACCATCGAAACGGTCGGGGCCGGGCTCCGGTGACGCAGGGTCGACGGGCGCGTGAGGTGGGGACTCGGCCCACCACTCGCGCCAACCGCGCCGGGTCGGTCTACAGCAGGTCCACCGCCGGGTAGGCGTCGCCGCCGGACAGCAGCGCGTAGCCCGGGCCGCGGTCGAAGAACGGCTCGACCTCGGGCCGGGATGCGCGAACCGAGGCGCGCAGCGCGGTGGTTGCCGCCTCATCCACGGCCAGGCCGTCGCCTTCGCCGGTGAGCACGACGCCGTAGTCGTCGGCCGCGGCGGCGCGCGAGACCTTGCCCCACTGCACGTCGCGCAGTACCGATTCGGTCTTGCGGTCCAGCGGGTCGCCCCAGCCGCCACCGCCGGTGGTGCGGATCCGGATCACCTCGCCGGCCTTGACCGGTTCGTCGTCGACCAGGCCGTCCATCTCACGCTCGTTGGGGCCGCCCGGGTCGATCACCACCTGGAAGGAGCGTCCGGCCTTGCCGCCCTTGACGCCCCAGCAGGACAGGATCGAGCGGTCGGCGATGGACATGAAGGACGCGTCGAGCAGCATCCGGATGTGCTTCTCGTAGCCCAGGCCGCCGCGGAACTGTCCGGGGCCGCCGGAGTCGGTGGCCAGTCCGAGCCGCTCGACCAGGAACGGGAAGCGGGATTCGGTGAATTCGGTGGGCAGGTTGCGCGAGTCGGGCACCACGTGGATGGTGTCCTCGCCGTCCGCGTAGTAGCGCCCGCCGGAACCGCCGCCGAGCACCTCGCGCATCAGGTACGAGCGGCCGTCCGCGTCGTGTCCGTACACGCCGGTGTAGCGGATCGTCTCCTGATCGGCGGGCATCTTGCCGTCGACGGCCTTGGCCAGCACGCCGGCGAGCACGCCGAGCAGGCGCAGGATGACGAACGTGCGGGCGTTGGTGGGGGCCGGGAAGATCGGCGTGAGCAGCGTGCCCTTCTCCGGGAACTTCATCTCGATCAGCGGCACCACACCCTCGTTGACGTCGAGTTCGGCCATCCGCTCGGGGGTGTCCGCGAGGTTGCGCAGAATCGGCGCGAGCCACTTCTTGAGGAAATTGCCGTCCGCGTAGTCGCCGCAGTGGTTGATCGGGCCCTTGGCCTGCTTGGACGTGCCGGTGAAGTCGATGACGATCTTCTCGGGCGTCTTGGTCAGGGTGATCCGCTGCGTGTGCAGCATCGGCTCGTCCACGCCGTCGTGTTCGGCGTAGTCCTCCCACACGTACTCGCCGTCCGGGATCTTGGAGAGGATCTCGCGCCGGTAGGTCTCGGTGGTCTTGTCCAGGATCGCGTCGAAGCACGCCTCGACGGTCTCGCGGCCGTAGCGCTCGAAGAGTTCGCCGAGTCGACGCGAGCCCATCAAACAGGCAGAGCACTCGGCGTCCAGGTCGGCGGCGAGCGAGTCGGGCATCCGCGAGTTGCGGGTCATGATGCGCAGCGCGGCCTGGTTCGGCACGCCCTGGTCCCACAGCTTGATCGGCGGGACCATCAGGCCCTCTTCGTACACGCTGGTCGCGCCCGAGGGCATCGACCCGGGGCAGCAGCCGCCGATGTCGTCGTGGTGACCGAACGCCTGGACGAACGCGACCACCTGCCCGTCGGCGAAGACGGGTACGGTGACGCACAGGTCGGGCAGGTGGCCGATGCCGCCCTCGGACTCGTAGACGTCGTTGTGGAAGAACACGTCGCCCGGACGCATCGTCTCCAGCGGGAAGTCCCGGGCCACGGGGTGGACCAGCGCCGAGTAGGAACGGCCGGTCAGCTTACGCAACTTGCGGTCGTGGATGCCGGCCCGGAAGTCGTGCGCGTCGCGGATCATCGGCGAGCGCGAGGTGCGACCGATCGCGGTCTCGACCTCCATCTCGACCGAGGCGAGGGTGCCCTCGACGATCTCCAGGAGCACGGGGTCCACACCGTGCAGCGCGTCCTGCGGGGTGGTGGCGGTGGCGCTCATGCTCAGGCTCCCTTCGAGGAGGTGTCGGCGGTGTCGCGGGTGACGACGACGTTGCCGTAGGCGTCCACGCGGGCGTCGAAGCCCGGGTGGATCGGGATGGTGGAGCCGAACTCCTCGATGATGGCCGGGCCGCGGACCAGGTCGCCCGGGGCCAGTTCGGCGCGGGCGTACACGGCGGTGTCCACGTAGCCGTCGCGGTCGAGGAAGCACACCGGGCGGGTGCCGGTCCGGGCCCGCTCGACGTCGCCGTCGCGCCCGGGCAGTTCGCGCAGTTCGGGGCGGCGGATCGGGCCGACGCCGGTGACGCGCAGGTTCACCCACTCCACGGGCTGGCTCGCATCGCCGCGGAAGTTGTAGCCGTACAGCTGCTCGTGCGCGGCGTGGAATGCCTCGGCGACGGTGTCGGCGAGCGCGGCGTCGAACGGGCCGTCCGGCACCGGGACGCGCACCTCGAAGGCCTGGCCGAAGTAGCGCAGGTCGGCGGTGCGCACGTAGCGGTGGTCCTCGGCCGCGAAGCCCTCCTTGTCGAGGGCCTCGCCCGCCTTGCCCGCCAGTTCGGCGTAGATGCCCGCCACCTTGGGGTGGTCGAGATCCGGGTGGCCTCCGACGGCGGTCTGCACGTAGTCGCAGCGCACGTCGACGGTGAGCAGGCCGAACGCCGAGACGTTGCCGGGGTCGCGCGGCACGATGACGCCGGCGAGGCCGAGGATGTCGATGAGGCGGCACAGCAGCAGGGAGCCGGAGCCGCCGAAGGTGGCCATGGTGAAGTCGCGGACGTCCAGGCCGCGCTTGACGGTGATCTGCCGCAGCGCGTTGGCCTGGTTCCAGGCGGAGATCTCCAGGATGCCGGTGGCGCACTGTTCGACGCCGATGCCCAGTTCGGCGGCGAACTTGGTCAGACCCTCGCGGGCGGCGTCCACGTCGAGCGGGATCTCACCACCGAGCAGGTGCGGGGGAATCCGGCCGAGCAGGACGTGTGCGTCGGTGATGGTCGGCTCGGTGCCGCCCTTGCCGTAGCACAGCGGGCCCGGGTCGGCGCCGGCCGAGCGGGGGCCGACCTTGAGCGTGCCCTCGGGTGAGATCCAGGCGATCGAGCCGCCGCCGGCGCCCACGGTGACCACGTCGATCATCGGGATCTTGGACGGGTAGCGGCCGATCGAGCCCTCGGTGGTCAGCGTCGGCTCGCCGCCCAGGACCACCGACACGTCGGTCGAGGTGCCGCCGCCGTCGCAGGTCAGTACCTTGTCGAAGCCGGCCTTCTGGGCGATCAGCGCGGCGCCGAGGGCGCCGGCGGCCGGACCGGACAGGACCGTGGTGATCGGCTGGTGCACGACCTCCTCGGCGGAGAGCACGCCGCCGTTGGACTTCATGATCGCGAACGGCACGCGGCGCGCGGCGTCGCTGCCGCCGGCCGCGGTGGTGAACTCGTCCAGGCGCCGGCGGATGCCGCTGACATAGCGGGCCACACGCGGCTTGACCGCCGCGTCCACGAGCGTGGTCATCGAACGCTCGTACTCGCGGTATTCGCGCAGCACCTCGGAGCTGATCGAGACGACCGCGTCCGGGTGCTCCTCGCGCAGGATCTCGCGCATCCGCAGCTCGTGCGCGGGGTTGGCGTAGGAGTGCAGCAGGCACACGCCGATGGTCGCGATGCCCTGCTCGCGCAGTCGACGGGCGGCGGTACGAGCGCCTTCCTCGTCGAACGGGCGGACCTCGTTGCCCTTGTAGTCGAACCGGCCGCCGACGGTGTGCACCAGGTCGACGGGCACGATCCGGTCGGGCTTGACCCAGAAGTAGGAGTTGCCGTAGCCGTCCGGGACCGCCTGCCGGGCGATCTCCAGGATGTACTCGTAGCCCTCGGTGGTGATGAACCCGAGGCGGTCGATCTTGTCTTCGAGGAGCTGGTTGGTGGCCACCGTGGTGCCGTGCGCGACGGCGGTGACATCGGCTCCGGTGCAGCCGAGCAGGCCCAGTACCTTGTCGATGCCGTTCATGAAGCCGTCGGCCGGGTCGGCAGGCGTGGACGGCGTCTTGGTGGTGACGAGTTCGCCGGACTCCTCGTCCAGGGCGACCACGTCGGTGAAGGTTCCGCCGGTGTCGATACCGATCCGGATCCGTCGGCGGGGTCCCGCCGTTGCGGCAGGCGTCATCAGCGCGCTCCAATCGGAGGGGGCAGGGAAATCGCGTTCGCGGAGGGCGGGTCGCCCGGCTGCTGTCAGCGATTCAACTTCGCCGCGCCATGCCACGGAATCGGCAACTTCTGCCAAGGGACTCGGCAACAGTTGGTGATTCCCGTGAGCAGGCGCGATGGCTCCCGCCCGACAGTGCGGCCACGAGGTCTGAACCAATCCGGCGATGAGGTCTGGACCAATCCGCCGAATACTCCCTTCACGCACCCCGATCGGGGTCCGAACTCGCGGGAAGGGAAGGGAAGTTGCCGGACTTTCCGGAAGGCTCGGATAGGGTCGGCACAGGCGGATGTCACAGAGGGTGACTCCACGAGCCACCGAGGGGGAGCAGCCGTGGTCGAGCGCGAGCAGGACGAGTGGGGCTTTTCCACGCTGCCGGCGGGCGAGTCGCCGCAGGAGTGGGCGCCGACCGGCATCGACGTCACGGTGCCCAGCATCGCCCGGGTCTACGACGCCATCCTGGGCGGCAAGAACAACTTCGCGGTCGACCGCGCGATAGCCGACGAGGCGCTCCAGGATCTGACCAACGAGGGCGCGTGGGCCAACCGGCACATCCTGGCTCGCGGCGTGCGCTACATGGCGTCCGCGGGCATCGACCAGTTCGTGGACCTGGGATCCGGGCTGCCGACCGTGCAGAACACGCACGAGGTCGCCCAGGAGGTGAACCCGAACGCCGCGGTCGTGTACGTGGACAACGACCCGATCGTGCTCGCCCACGGTCGCGCGCTGCTCGCCGAGAACCACCGCACCCGGGTGGTCACCGCCGACCTGCGCGATCCCGCGGACGTGCTCGCCCGCCCGGAGCTGCGCGAGCTGGTGGACCTGACGCGGCCCGTGGGCCTGCTCCTGGTCGGGGTCCTGCACCACCTCGCCGACCACGAGGACCCGGCCGGCGTGGTCCGCGCCTACCGTGACGCGCTGCCGCCGGGCAGCTACATCTTCATCACCCACTTCTGCGACTCCACGCCGGAGGGGCGGGCCCTGGAGAAGATCTTCCTGACCCGGCTGGGCAGCGGACGCTTCCGCGCCCTGGAGGAGATCGAAAGCTACTTCGAGGGCCTGGAATTGCTCGAACCCGGTGTGGTCCTGCTGCCGCTGTGGCGTCCGGACGAGCCGGTGACCGAGCCGCTCACCCCCGAGGGGCACCTGTCGGTCGGCGGCATCGGCCGGCTGCCCCGATAGCCTCGACGTCCCGGCCGTCGCCGACCCTCGATCCGCTCGCTCGATCCCCTCGGGAGCACCATGAAGATCGCCATCCTCGACGACTATCAGGACGTGGCCCGGGGTCTGGCCGACTGGGATTCGCTGGGCGCGGACGTCCGGGTGTTCACCGAGCCGTTCGCGGACGCCGCCGAGGTGGTGCAGGCGCTGGCGGGCTTCGAGGCGATCGTCGCGATGCGCGAGCGCACCCGGTTCCCGGCCGAGGTGCTGGCCGGGTTGGCCGGCCTGCGGCTCCTGGTCACCACCGGACCGGTGAACGCGGCCATCGACGTCGCCGCCGCGCGCGAGCTGGGCATCGTGGTGTGCGGGACCGGATACGTCGCCTATCCGACCTCCGAACTGACCTGGGCGCTGATCCTGGCCGCCGCCCGGAACCTGCCGGCCGAGTTGCACTCGATGCGCGCGGGAGGCTGGCAGGTCGGGCTCGGCATCGGATTGCGCGGCAAGGTGCTCGGCCTGCTGGGCCTGGGTCGGCTCGGCACGGAGGTGGCCCGGATCGGGCAGGCGTTCGGCATGGAGTGCGTGGCCTGGAGCAAGAACCTCACCGCCGAGCGGGCGGCCGGGCACGGCGTGAGTGCGGTGCCCCGGGAGGAGTTGTTCGCCCGCGCCGACGTGCTCTCCATCCACACCGTGCTCAGCGCCCGCACCCGCGGCCTGGTCGGCACGGCCGAACTGGCGCTGATGAAGCAGACCGCGATCCTGGTGAACACCTCGCGCGGCCCGATCGTGGACGAGGCCGCGCTGCTGGGTGCGCTGCGCGTGAAGTCGATCGCCGCGGCGGCGCTGGACGTGTTCGACATCGAGCCGTTGCCCACCGACCACCCACTGCGCGGCTTGGACAACGTGGTGCTCACGCCGCACGTCGGCTATGTCACGCGCGAGTTGTACGAGACGTTCTACCGAGACGCGGTCGAGGACATCGCCGCCTTCCGCGCGGGCCGACCGACCCGCGTGCTCGAATAGCCGGGCGCACGGGCCGACGCGCCGCTGCGCGGGTCGATCGACATTCGTCGATCACCGTGCCAGGCCCGCATCCGAGCCCGGGTCCTCCGGGTCGCTGCCTCGATCGTGGCCCGTGCGCGTCCGTCCCTGCACGTGTGTGGGATCAGCCCGGCGCGGCACATGCGCCGCGCCCCGGGCGTCCGGGCGCAGCCACCGCAGGTATCCGAACACGCCCACCACGAGCAGCGTGAGCACGGTCACGGAGATCGCGGCCAGTTCGACCGCCGCGGAGCCGGTCAGCACCGAGGCGACCAGCAGGCCCATCGCGGCGCCCGACAACATCAGGGCCGACCACTTCGATATCGCCGTGCAATCGGGTGCTCGGACACGCACACGACGGCGGCGCGGAGCCGAGGCCGGAATCGGGTCCTCGAACACGCGCAACAATGCGACGAACTGTTCGTCCTGTAGGAGCGACTTCTCCAGCCGCGCGAGGGCCCGACGTTCCCGGCCCGAAAGCGAAGGTCCGTCCACCACATCCACCTCCAACCCGGGAACCCGAGCGGGGCCGAGAGGCGGGGTACGCCCGGCGTTATCCACCGAGGCGAACCGTTCGCCGGCGGAACCGACCGGCGGCCCGGTCTTGGGTTGGGATCACTCGGATTCGTATCTCTGATCGCATCACCGATTCATGCACCGCTTCGGATCACCGACGCGGATCACTACAACCGGCGAAGCCCGACGACGCCTCGCAACGCGAGGACGAGTGCCATCAGGCATGCCACGCCGCCCACGATCACGTTGCTCGTGATGGTGCGGGTGGTGTCGACGGCCCCATTCACGGCCCAGGGGGCCACGATCGTCCAGACTCCGATGCAAAACGCGGCCCAACTCATCGCATGCGTGCGCTCGTAGGCGGAACCGAAGCCGCCCATCAAAAGCGCGAGCGCCACGCCGGTGATCAGGTTGACCGTCGTCAAAGTCGTGAAGCCGTTGAACCCCACGATCCACGGGGATGCCGCCAGGTAGACGCCGCACAGCATGCCCAGGGCTTCCGCCGCCTGTGCCACCGGGCCGCTCGCGGCCCGTTCCGAGCGAGCTCGGAGTGCGACTATGTCCGGATGCTGCTCAATCGGTGACGCTGTCGACGAGGACACGTCCACCACCCTCTTTCCGAGGAATCGCGGTCCCCTGATTGATAGCCGGCACACCCATGGACAACCCACTCAAACCCAAATATTTACCGCATATTTCCCCCATCGTGCACTCGCCGCGAGCCCCGGGTCGACACCATCCCTACATATCGCGAAAACTGGATGCAATCCTCCGGAAAGGCACCGTCATGGACCCGCCGGCCATTTTGTGGCTGGCCATCCTGCCGACGTACAGGGCGTCGAACCCCTCGTCCGCCCCCGGCGCCCGCAGCCGCCTCAGCGTGGCACGAACCCCGACCTCGGGCACCCGGGTTTTCCCCACCCGCTCGGCATTGCGCGCCAAGGATCCGGCCGGGTCCGGCGGAAACCAGTAGCCGACCACCCGCGCGCCCCACACCCGAGCGAGCTCGACGATCGGCCGGCGATCCTCCGGCGCGGGATTGGTGTTGTCGACGGCCACGTTGCGACCGGCCGCCAACGCCTCCTCGATCAGCCGCTGCCGGCGACGCTGTCGGTTCCGCGCCCGGGGGAAGTCGTCCTTGCTCACGTGCACGTGCGTCGCGGCCAAAACGGTCCGGTGGAAGGTCGACTTGCCCGACGCTTGGAGCCCCATCAATATCGCGACCCGCATGCTCGCTCCGCTCTCCCGCCCGTTCGCGGGGATTGTGTCGGGTGGGCGCGCAGACTGGTGCCACAGTCGCGCGGGGCCCGATCGGGTTGGGTCGTTGGGGGATTTGGTGATCGACCGTGTGCACACTGTGAGCATGGAAAAGCTCTCCTTGGATGCCCAGGTCCGCGAACTGCTCAAGCTGGCCGCAGCCTCGTCGACGGGACGCAGTGCCCACACGGTGTACGGCGGCCACGAGCACGTCTTGCGGCAGACCCTGATCGTGCTGATCGCGGGCACCGTGCTGGCCGAGCACGAGAATCCCGGCGAGGCGACGTTGCTGGTGCTGCGCGGGCGAATCCTGCTCGTGAGCGGCGAGACATCGTGGGAGGGCCGGTCCGGCGATTTCCTGGTCGGCCCGAAGGCGCGGCACAGCGTGGAGGCGCTGGAGGACGCGGCTGTGCTGCTCACCGTGGCCAAGCGCGGCTGACCGGTGCCGGTCGCGGTCCGGCGTCCGGCCCGGGCAGGAGAGCGTGCCGCCCGGGTCGGACGGGATTCATATGTACAGGAGGCTCATGTGTACTGGTGAATCTACTACATCACGCGCTGGGAGCCACGTCCCGAGCAGAGCGGAAGCCGGCGTCGCCGCTGGAGCCGTCCGGCGTGTCGGCCGTGCGCGCGGCCACCCGGTAGCGGTTGCGGCACGAGCCGTGGCACAGATACGACCCGCCGCGCATCACCTCGTCCCGACCGATGTCGGGCCCGGTCGGGGGTCCGTCGGCTGCTCCTCGTCGTCGCGCGTCCTGCCCGAGCTCATTATGTTCCACGGCACACAACAAGACGCAAGCAAGATCGACTGCGGCGGTAGCCGCCCGCGGCTCGCGCGGCGCGGTCGGGTCCGGTACGCCGGCATCATGGCCCGTGCCGGAGCGGCCCCGACCCGAAGTAGGCAGGCACGTGATGAACCCGTTCGACGTCGAGACGCTCCCCGTCGGCCCGTGGCGCAACGGCGGCGGCGACACCCGCGAGATCGGTTCACAGTCGCCGACCCACGCGGCCGACGCTGACTTCGACTGGCGCGCGAGCATCGCGACGATCGCCGCCGACGGCCCGTTCTCCGCCTTCCCCGGCGTCGACCGCACGATCACCCTGCTGGCGGGCGACGGCGTACGTCTGGTCGGCGACGAGGGGCTCGACCACCGCCTGGAGCGGCCGGGCGAGCCGTTCGCCTTCTCCGGCGACGCGAACCTGCGGGCCACGCTGCTCGGCGGTGACACCCGGGTGCTCAATATCATGACCCGGCGCGGGCGATGGGCCGCACGGGTGCGCCGGGTCGAGGCGCCGGTACTCCCGCCCGCCGGCCACGCCGGTGTGTTGTACGTCCTGTCCGCGCCGGCCGGCGACGGGTCCGGGTCGGCGCTGCGAGCTGGGCAGGGGGTGTGGTGGGCGAGCGGCGCCGTCGGGCCGGCGGCGCCGCTCGTGACCGGTGCGGTCGCGCTGTGGGCGGACCTTCGTCCGCTGTAGCCGTACCGGCCGTGGTACCGCCGGCGCGCCGACGTCAGGGCATCGTGCGCGGGTGCGCCGCCATGGTGTCGACCAGGGCGTAGCCGGCGGTCGCGTCCCGGTTGGCCGACCACGTCATCGCGCCGCGGACGCCGGGCCAGGTGGTGATGGGTCGGTAGCTCCCGCAGTTGGTACCCGCGACCAGGCAGTCCGGCGCGTTGTTCACCACGCCGCGCGAGACGTAACCACTGCCGGCCGCACGCCCGGTGGCCGGTACGCCGAGCGCGACCTGATCGGCGCGAAGCCCGCCCTGGAGTCGCATGAACGCCTGGGCGGTCGGGAAGTCGACGCCGCCCTGGGCGTCGAGAGGTCACAGCCGAACATGTTTCCAAAGTCGTAGTACTGCATGTGCACGATGGTCAGGATGTCCTCGATCCCCAGCGCGAGTTGGAAGTACGCGGCCTGGGTGGACCGCATGTCCAGGGTCTGCGGGGCCATCGTGATGATCATGCTCGCGCCGATCCGCGCCCGGATGGCGCGCAGCGCGGTGGCCATGTGGATGCGTGGGCCGTTCGGGCGCACCCGAGGATGCCGGGGGTGCCTGTGTGCCGGACGACTTGACCGCGGAGGCGAGCGAACTGTCAATGGGTCTGGACCAATTGCCTCCCCGGCCTCGATCCCCCGGGTGGCCGGCGGGCTCAGGCGCTCGGTACGGGCCGGGGTGGTTGCGGGCCGGTGTAGCGGGCGATCGGGCGGATGATCTTGGTGTCCTCGGCCTGTTCCAGGATGTTCGCGCACCACCCGATCACCCGGCTAGCGGTGAAGGTCGGGGTGAACATGCTCCGCGGGATCCCGCACAGCTGCATCACCACGCCGGCGTAGAACTCCACGTTGACGTGCAACTCGCGTCCCGGCTTCAACTCGGCCAGGATTCCGGTCACCCGACGGTGCACCGCGGCGGCGAACTCCACCAGTTCCACGCCTTGCGCGTCGGCGTGCTCGGCGAGTTCGCCGGCGATCTCGGCCAGCATCACCGCGCGCGGATCCTCGGTGCGGTAGACCGCGTGGCCGAAGCCCATGATCCGGTCTCCCTCGGCAATCCGCGCCCGTACCCAGGAGTCGATCCGCTCCGGCGAGCCGATCTCGTCCAGCGCCTCCAGGGCCCGATCCGGCGCACCACCGTGCAGCGGGCCGGAGAACGCGCCGATCGCACCGGCCACCGCCGAGACCAGGTCCGCGCCCGAGGATGCGATCACCCGCGCGGTGAATGTGGAGGCGTTGAAGCCGTGGTCGATGGTCGCGATCAGGTAGCGCTCGATCGCGGCCACCTGGGCGGGCCCGGGCTCCCTTCCGGTCACCAGGTAGAGCCAGTTGGCCGCCGTGGACAGGTCGGCTCGCGGTTCCAGCGGCTCTACGCCGGTGCGGATGCGGTACAGGGCCGCCAGGATGGTCGGGGTCACCGCGCCGACCAGCAACGCGTCCGCCGCGCGCCGCTGCGGCGCGGACTCCCACAGCGGCGGCAGGTCGCGCGCGGCGCCGATCAGCGACAGCGCGGTACGCAGTCCGGCGAGCGGGTCGAACCGCTCACCCGCCATGGCGACGGACCGCAGCACCGGCCGCAACTCCTCGGGCAACACCCGCAGTCGCGCGATCTCCGCGGCGAACGGCGCCCGCTCCCCGGCCGTGGGCAACCGGCCGTGCACGAACAGGAACCACACGTCCTCGAAGGTGCGGGTGCCGGCCAGTTCGATCGCCGAGTACTGCCGGTAGTGGTAGAAGCCCTCGGTGCCCCGCACGTCGCCCAGTTCGGTGGTGGTGACCACCACCCCCTTCAGGCCCCTGGGTACGTCGATCCGCTTGTCGCCGGCGACCACCATGACATGCCTCCCATCCTCGGCGGAGCCGCACGGCCCGCCCACCAAGAATGTCGATCACATCATCGAGTATCGTCAATGTTGACTACGTCAACATAGGCCGGAGGTTCGGACGAAATGGCTTGTCGGCGCAAGGTTCCGGGTGCCGGAAGTGAGCAGGATTACCCGGCCGACTACCTCACCACCGCCCAGGCCGCGCAGCGGTTGGGGGTCAAGCCCGAGACGATCTACGCCTACGTCAGCCGCGGTTTGTTGACCAGCGTGCGCGAGTCCCGGCAACGCGGCAGCCGGTTCGCCACCGCCGAGGTCGAGGCGCTGGCGAAGCGCACCGGAGGACGGCGCGACCCCAACGGCTCGATCGAGCGCATCCACACCCAGCTGACTCTCCTGGCCGGCGACCGCCTGTACTACCGCGGCCGGGACGTGAGCGAACTGGCCGAACACCGCCTCGAATCGGTGGCGCACTGGCTGTGGCGGGCCCAACTCGCCGACGTGCCTCCCTTCGAGGTTTCCGCCGAACGAACCGAGTCGATCCGCCGCACGGTCGCCCTCCTGCCGGACACCGCCCGGCTGATCGACCGCGTCCGGATGATCGTGGCCGCGACCGGAACGACCGATCCGCTGCGCTACGACCTGTCCGAACAGGCGGTCGTACGCGGCGGCGAGACCCTGCTCGCGGTGATGGTCGACGCCCTGCCGCCGTGTGCGGGCGCGCAGCCGCCGGCCGGCCGTGCCCTGGCGGAGCGGCTGTGGCCGAAACTCACCGCCCGACCGGCCACACCGGAACACCTGCGCCTGCTCAACGCCGCGCTGGTGCTAATGGCGGACCACGACCTGGCGGTGTCGACGCTGGCCGCGCGGGTGGCGGCGAGCGCGCGGGCGGACGTGTACGCCGTGGTCTCCGCCGGCCTGGGTGTGGTGGACGGTCGCCATCACGGCGCCGCGATCGGCCTGACCCACCGCTTCCTGCGCGACGCGCTGGACCCCGCGGGCAGCCCCACCATCGCGATCGCCGACCGCCTCCGCACCGGCGAACACCTGCCCGGCCTGGGCCACGTGCTCTACGTGGACCGCGATCCGCGCGCCGACCTGGTGCTCGACCTGCTGCGCGAGCAGGCCCGGAACGACGATCGGGTCGCCCGGGTGATCCGGGCCGTGGATGCCCTGACCCGGGAGACCGCAGCCCGCGAGGACATGTTCGCCAACGTCGACCTGGCGCTCGCGGCCCTGACGCACACGATGGACATGCGACCGGACGCCGGCGAGGCGATCTTCGCAATCGCCCGATCGATCGGCTGGCTCGCCCACGCCCTGGAGGAGTACCAACAACCCGGTCTCCGCTACCGGGCCGTCGGCGTCTACACCGGCCCGCGTCCCGCCACCGGCACCGCCACCGGCACCGGCGACCCGAAAGGACGTCGGGACTAGAGCGGCCTGTCGTCAATCCCGCGTCGGGTTCCGCGTCGTCCGGCGCCGTGCCTTGGCGTGCCGGAGACGCATCCGCTCGTCGGTGCGGCGAGCCCGCAGGGCGGATGCCGGGCGGCGCGGCCCGGCGGGATGCGCCGGACCGCGCCTGAGCCCG